>JAFTGE010000007.1 GCA_017458085.1 Oscillospiraceae bacterium | reverse complement strand
TCTCCTATGAGGTCTTCGGCGACGGCACTGTGGAGACGACGCTCTCCTATGCCGCGGTCGAGGGTCTTCCCGACATGCCGGAATTCGGCATGCTCTTCAAGCTCAGCGCCGATTATGACCGGGTCATCTGGTACGGTCTCGGCCCCGAGGAGACCTATGCCGACCGCAGGCGCGGCGGGAAGCTGGGCGTCTATGAAAAGCCGGTGGCCGAAAATCTGGCGCGCTACCTGGTGCCGCAGGAATCCGGCAACAAGTGCGATGTTCGCTGGGCCAGGGTGGTGGACCGCAGAGGGCGCGGCCTGCTCTTTTCGGGCGACGCGATGAACGTCAATGTCCTTCCCTATACGCCCCACGAGCTGGAAAACGCGGCGCACGCCTATGAGCTGCCCCCGGTGCACTACAGCGTTGTGCGCGTGGCCATGCAGCAGATGGGCATAGGCGGAGACGACACCTGGGGTGCCAGAACGCACCCCGAGTATCTGCTTCCCGCCGGGCAGGATCTGAAATTTACGTTCCGCTTCAAGGGAATATAAATAAAAAGCAAAACCGCACCGGTCAAACCGGTGCGGTTTTCTCATGCATGGTATGAATTAATGCCTGTTGCGGCCCCAGAAGGTGTTATAGCGATCCGGCCTCCACCCGGACTTGACGTCTTTGACGGCCTCGGCGGCGGTGATGACCGCGTCGCCGTTGTCAATATCGATCAGCGTGTAGCGGTCATTGCCCATGCCGAGCTCCTTCATATAGCTCAGCTGACGCAGGCCATGGCGGGTCTCCACGCGTTCGATCAGCTCCTTGCCGCCATCTTCCGGGAGATTGTACAGCAGGTCGATGCAGGCGTTGTCCACCGCCAGGATATCCAGCGAGGCGAGGATGCCCACGTCCGGCGTGACGACAGGCTCGGCATCGGGTCCGGCGCAGTCGCAGTCCACGGACATATTGCGCATGGTGTTGATAAAGCAGACATGGGGCGCGAAATGATCCACCGTGGCCTTGGTGCTCTCGCTGATGCGCTCCATCAGCTCTTCCTCCGCGATGCTCCACATATCGCCGTCGGGATAGGTGTGGATCTCCTTCTTGCCGATCCTGCCGTCGGCGCAGCCGATGCCGATATTCTTGTTGGAGCCGCCGAAGCCGCCCATGGTGTGGCCCTTGAAGTGGGTCAGCACCAGCAGGGAATCATAGCTGGGCAGGCTCTGGCCGACGTGCATTTCCTCAAACCACTTGCCGCCCTTGACCGGCAGCGTGGTCACGCCCTCGGCGTCGGTGATGTCGACCGGGCAGAAGGTCCAGCCGTTGACCTCCAGGGTCTTGCGGTGATCCTCGGTGGTGTAGCGGGTGCCCTCATAGTAGGTGTTGGTCTCTACGATGGTGGCCTCCGGCAGCCGGGACTCGACCAGCGCCTTCACCCAGGGACGCGGGATAATGTTGGGTCCCTCGGCCTCGCCGGTGTGCAGCTTGATCGCCACCTTGCCCGTCAGCACAGAGCTGACCTTGTCATAAATCTTTTTCAGCCCGTCCTCTGACAGATCGCGGGTGAAGAACACCACGGAGCTCCCGCCCGTGCGCTCGTCGAAGGGGACATACATGTTGCCGTCCTTGCCGGCAACCGCTTTGCTGGTGCTCATGGTTTTTCCTCCTGTTTTTGAAAGGATTTCAATATTTTAAGACCGTCTCTTTTTCTTACGGATTTGCCTTGGGCTGTCCGCCGGAGGCTTTCGGTTTGCCGTGATAATAGCGGCGGCGATTGCTCTTGCGGGCGCTGCCCTCCTTCGCGCCGGCGGCCTCCTCCTTGGCGGCGGGCTTGGGCGCCTCCTTCTTCTGCTTGGGCTGCTGCTGGGAAGTCTCCTGGCTGTGTGCCCTGACCTCGACCTTTGTTCCCTTGGCGCGGCCCCGTCCTCCTCTGCGGGAACGGGCGGGTGCCCCCTCTTTCGCCTCGCCGGATTCCGGCTTGGCCTCGGGGCGCGCCTCGCGCTTTACCACGGTCTTTCCTTCGCCCTTCCCCTCGGCCTTGACCTCGACCTTGGCTTCTCCCTGCCGGGATCTGCGGCTGCGCCGGCGGCCGGTCTTCCTGGGTTCCGCCGGGGTCTCCGGCGCCAGCTCCACGCTGTTAAACTGCGGCTCCACCAGCCAGGGGTCCTCGGTCTCCTCCGGCTCCTCCGGTTCCGGGACATAGTGGAAGGTGGAAACCGGCTGCTCCCCGTCCTTGGGGCGGCCGCCGGGCACGGCGATCAGCTCATTGGCCTTGTAGGTGTGCAGCTCATCGTTCTCCCCGTCCAGACGCACCTTGACCGTGGAGCGCAGGACATTGACGGACACCGCGGTGCCGAAGCCATCCTTGGTTTCCACAAAGCTGCCCTGCTTGGGCACCTTCTTGACCAGGTCCTCATAAGCCTCCTGCTCATAGCGCAGGCAGCACATCAGCCTGCCGCAGCTGCCGGAGATCTTGGTGGGGTTGAGGGACAGCGACTGCACCTTGGCCATCTTGGTGGACACCGGCTGGAAATCGTCCAAAAACTGGCTGCAGCAATAGGGGCGGCCGCAGATGCCGATGCCGCCGATCATTTTGGCCTCGTCGCGCACGCCGATCTGCCGAAGCTCGATGCGGTTGCGGAAGATGCCAGCCAGATCCTTGACCAGCTCGCGAAAGTCCACGCGGCCGTCGGAGGTAAAGAAGAACATCGTCTTCGTGCCCTCAAAATTGCACTCCACATCCACCAGCTTCATATCCAGCCCATGCTCGGCGATCTTCTTCTGGCAGATTTCAAAGGCTTCCTTTTCGCGCTGAACGTTCAGCTGCGCCACGCGCAGATCGTCCTTTGTCGCAATGCGCAGCACCGGGCGCAGCGGCTGCACCACGGCGGTATCCATGACGGTATGGTTGCCGCGGGAGCAATCGGCGATCTCAAGACCCTTGGCGGTCTCGACGATGACCTTGTCGCCGGTGCGCACATCCAGGCCGTTGGGAGAAAAGAAATAACACTTCCCCCGGTTTTTGAATTTAATGCTTACTACTTCGATCAAAATATCTATCCTCTGTTTCCGCTGTCCGGCAGCGACTGTACTGCCAGCAGCCCGAATAAATGCCTGACGCCTGTGTTGACCTTGCCATACCGTGCGCATCGATCCATCAGCGCCACGAGCCGCAGCATATCCGCCTTGGACAGGCCGCCGCTTTTCCGCCGGCCGCAGAGCATGTCCGCCAAAAGGAGCCTGACCTGCTCAATGAAGGCCGACGCCGTGCGCAGATCCACGCCGTCGTTCGCCGCGCACCAGCGCAGCAGCTGGGCCGCATCCCCGGTAGAAACCGCCTTGAGGTAGGCCGACGCCAGTGCGCGCACTTCCTCGTCGCCGTCCTCACCCTCCCCGGCCACGGTGATCTGCTCACAGCGGGAGCGAACGGTGGCCAGCAGCAGCTGGGTATTGACCGTGCACAGCAGAAAGCTCACACCGGCGGGCGGTTCCTCCAGCAATTTCAGCGCCGCGTTCTGGGCGCTGGGGTTCATGGTCTCCGCCTCGCGGATGATGTAGACCTTTTGGGCGGCCTCGTTGGGCAGCAGGCTCGCGTCGGCAATCATCTCACGGACCTGGTCCACCGTGATATTCTGCCGGAGCTTACCCTTGTCGTCTGTCAGACGCCGGACGGTAATGATGTCCGGGTGGACATCCGCGGCGGCTTTGCGGCAATCGCGGCAGAGGCCGCAGGGCTTTTTCCCCGTGCCGCTGCACACCGCGGCGGCGGCAAGAGAGCGCGCCTTTTGCAGGGCGGTCTCCTCCGTGGGCGCGCAGATCAGGCAGGCATGGGGAATCCGACCGGCCTCGGCTCTGTCGAACTGCGCCATCTTCACCCCGCCTTTCCGCACGATATCAATATATTTTACCGCAAAAGCAGCATCAAGTCAACACGTCCGGCATGGTAAAAAACGTGAAAACTATAGCGGCATATGCTTTTCCTGCGGAAAAGCCCTTGTCGAAAGCCGCAGTTTCTGATATAGTATTCATTTAGCTATAGAAAAACAGGTGATATATCATGGCAATGCAAAAATTGGATTCCCGGCGTATGGGCGAGATGCCCGAGGGTCGGCTGCTGCTGACGATGGCGGTGCCGATGATTCTGTCCATGCTGGTGCAGGCGCTGTACAACGTGGTGGACAGCATCTATGTGGCGCAGGTTTCGGAGGACTGCCTGTCGGCGCTGTCGCTGGCCTTCCCGGCGCAGAATATCATGATCGGCCTCGGCACCGGCACCGGCGTCGGCGTGAGCACCCTGGTCTCCCGCGCGCTGGGCCGCCGTGATCAGGCCGAGGCCAGCCGCGTGGCCGGCACCGCCATCTTCCTGAGCTTCTGCTGCTGGGCGCTGATGGCCCTGTTCGGCATTTTTGCCGCCGACGCTTTTGTCCACTCTCAGACGAATATCGAAAGCATCCGCAGCTCCGCCGACTCTTACCTGCGCATCGTGACCATCGGCTCCTTGTTCGTATATTTTGAGATCGGCATGGAGCGCCTGCTCCAGTCCACGGGACTGACGAAGCTGTCCATGTGGACGCAGATGATCGGCGCGGTGACCAACATCATCCTCGACCCCTTCTTCATCTACGGCTGGCTGGGTCTGCCCGCCATGGGCACCGCCGGCGCCGCCATTGCCACCGTGATCGGCCAGGCCGTGGGCGCAGGGGTCGGTCTGTTCTTCCAGCTCAAGCGCAACCGGGAGATTCCCATCCGCCTGTCCGACATCCGACCCTTCGGCCGGATCATCCGGGACATCTACCGCATCGGCTTCCCGTCCATCCTGATGATGTGCATCGGCTCCGTTACCAACTACCTGATGAACATCATCCTCATCGGCTTTACCTCCACCGCCGTTGCCGTCTACGGGGCCTACTTCAAGGTACAGAGCTTCTTCTTCATGCCCGTCTTCGGTCTCAACAACGGCCTGATTCCCATTATCGGCTACAACTACGGCGCGCGGAAAAAGGAGCGCATTTACCGCACGATCCGCTACGGCGTGCTCTACGCCTCCTGCTTTACGGTGCTGGGGCTGATCTGCTTCCAGCTCTTCCCCGGCCTGCTGCTGGGGATCTTCAACCCCTCGCCCACGATGCTGGCCATCGGCGTGCCCGCCCTGCGGCGCATCAGCATCTCCTTCCTGTTCGCGGGCTTCTGCATCATCGCAGGCTCCGTGTGCCAGGCGCTGGATAAGAGTCTGTACTCCCTGTTCGTCTCCATCCTGCGTCAGGTCGTGGCGCTGATTCCCTCGGCCTGGCTGCTGGCTCAGACGGGCAATGTGGACAATGTCTGGTGGTGCTTCCCCATTGCGGAGATCGTCTCCCTCATCGCCAGCTTCTTCTTCCTGCGCAGCGCTCTCAAGGGAATGGATCGGCGCCTGAGCGAAGTTGTAGATTAACCCCATAACCGACAAAACCCCCGGACTTACGTCCGGGGGTTTTGTCGGTTAATAGCGGCACACCGGGAAGCCGAGCATCTCGGCCAGCGCCGCGAGACTGTCACCCCAGCGGCCCTTGATGACCGCAAAGTGCGGCTCAAACCCGGCGCGCACGCTCTGCTCCACGAGCCGGCGGCTGTCGGCGTCGGTGCGCACAACGACGGACGTGCCGATAAACTGCTTGGGCTTATCCAGCGCCTCGCCCTCGGCAATGAAAAAGCGGAAGGAGCCGTCCGGTTCGCGCCCGATGCGGAAGATCGTGGCCGCGGGAAACGCCTCGCACCCAAAGTCCATGGCCGGGCCGATCTTACGGTTGGGGTGCACGCCCACCACCGCGCCGGTATCGTGCCGCGCCAGTGAACAGGCCGCCGCCCCGCAGTGCCAGAAGGTGACGGTATTCTCCCCCTCGTCAAGGGAGACGGGGTCCCCGAAGAAGACAGGCTCTCCGCTCAGGAACATGCCCACCCACATGGAGAGGGCGCCGTAGATATCCGCCTCGCAGGCCGCCGCCACACCCAGATCGTTGAGAAGCGACAGCACCGTGCACACGGGCGTGCCGAAGGCGGTGAAGAAATCCGGCCAGCAGCGGGAGGCCAGCGCGCCGATGCCGTGGGACTTGACATAGTCGGTGTACGCCTTATACAGCCGGGCGTGATCCAGGCGATTGGCCTCCGGGGTCTTATCGAAGCCGCAGGTGGCCTGCTCGGTCTCGCGCAGATAGTCGGCGCATTCCTCGTCCGTATAGCGCTTGGCCATATCGATCAGCTCCCGCGCCTCGATAGCCTCCAGCTCCACGCCGAAGACCTGCATCAGCTCGCTGTCCAGCGCGCGGCCGAAGCCGAAGCCCTGGGGCGTATGGCCCACGGCGGCCATGCGCAGCGAGCGCATCGCGTGCTTGACCGCGGCGGCCCTGACCCAGGCGGTCACGGCGGCGGTGACGGCGTCCTCCCCGGGTGCGCCGAAAACATAGCCGAAGGGCCGGTGATCAAAAGCGCGGAGCGTGTTGGCCGCGGAATAGGCCCCGGTCAGGGAGTTGAGGCGCAGGCGGCCGCCGTCGATGACCGGCTCGCGCAGCGTCCACAGCAGCAGCGGACAGTCAAAGCGGCGCAGCACCTCGGCCATATAAGCGGCGTTGGCGAAGGTCAGGTTTTGAAACACGATCAAATCGGGCTGCACCGTGTCCAGAAAAGCACGCAGCGCGTCCAGCGTCAGCAGCATCTGATCCGGGCAGACAAAGCGCTCGTCCACCGAGCGGAGCATGCTCACCGAACGGTCGAACTGATCCTGGGCGCTCTCCAGATGGAAGGTCGGCACGCCGACCGGAACATACACGGGCACGAATTCTTTCATATCGATCCCTCACATTGATTAACGGTGTAAATTATCATAATCTTCCCTTCCCGCACTGTCAATCCCCCGCGCTTTCTTTTGCGCGGGGGATTGACAAGCAGCAGCGCCGGGATTATCATTTATTTGATTAATCCTTTTAATCAAATAAGGAGGACGCAAGCTTGAACTACGATCTCAGGGAAGTCTGCAAGGCGCTGCGCTGCGACATTCTGCAAAGCATCGGGCACCTCGGCGTAGGTCACATCGGCGGCTGCCTTTCGGTGACGGAGCTGCTGGCGGTGCTGTATTTCTCACAGATGAATATTGACCCCAAGGACCCGCAGATGGCCGGGCGCGACCGCTTTATCTGCTCCAAGGGGCACGCCGGTCCCGCGGTCTACGCCGCGCTTGCCAACCGCGGCTACTTTGACCGCTCCCTGCTGCTGACGCTCAACCAGGGCGGCACCGATCTGCCCAGCCACTGCGACATGAACCGCACCCCGGGCATCGACATGACCACCGGCTCCCTGGGGCAGGGCTTCTCCTGCGCGGTGGGCGCCGCCCTCGGCTCCCGACTCGAGGAGGACGGGGCCACGATCTACACCCTGATCGGCGACGGGGAGAGTCAGGAGGGTCAGATCTGGGAGGCGGCCATGTTCGCCGCGGCCAAGGGTCTGGATAACCTCATCGGCTTTACCGACTATAACAAGCTCCAGATCGACGGGACCGTCCGGCAGGTCAACGACATCGAGCCTCTGGCCCTGAAATGGAAGGCCTTTGGCTGGAACGTGATCGAGGTGCAGGACGGCAACGATGTCGACCAGGTGCTCACGGCGGTCGTCATGGCCAAAGCCAACCGCGGCAGCGGCAAGCCCACCATGGTGATCCTCAACACGGTCAAAGGCTGCGGCGTGCCGTGGGTCGTGGCGCTGGGCGCGGGCAATCATAACTGCCCCGTCCCGGAAGAGAAGGCCATGGCCGCCATCCGTGCAATCAGGGGGGGGAATAAGCAATGGAAATGAGAGCTGCTTACGCCGAATGCCTGGCAAAGCTGATGGAGGCTGACCGCCATGTGGTCGTCCTCGACGCGGATCTGGCCAAGGCCAGCGGCACCCGCGGATTATATGAGCGTTTCCCGAAGCAGATGTTCGACTGCGGTGTGGCCGAGCAGAACATGGCCTCCCTTGCGGCGGGGCTTTCCAGCTACGGCTTTAAGCCCTGGATCGAGAGCTTCACGCCCTTTGCCACGCGCCGCATCTGCGACCAGATCGCCATTTCCATCGCCTATGCCAAGCGTAACGTCAAGATCGTCGGCACCGATCCCGGTATCTCCGCCGAGCTCAACGGCGGCACCCACATGAGCATGGAGGACATCGGCGTGCTGCGCTCGATCCCGGGTGTGGTGATCTTTGAGCCCGCCGACGAGGTGCAGCTGCGCGCGGCCATGCCGGTGCTGAACGCCTACGACGGCTGCGTGTATGTGCGGCTGTTCCGCAAGGAGCTGCCCCGGATCTTCCGCGACGACTATACCTTTGACCTGTTCAAGGCTGACGTCATAAAGGAAGGCCGGGATGTAAGCATCTTTGTTTCCGGCTTTCTGACAAAGGACGTGCTGGGCGCGGGAGAGCTCCTTGCCGCGGAAGGGATCGACGCCGAGATCGTCAACGTCCACACCATCAAGCCCATCGACCGCGAGACGGTAACCGCCTCCGCGAGAAAGACCGGCGCGGTGCTGACCGTGGAGAACCACAACGTCATCGGCGGCCTGCACGCGGCGGTGCTGGAAGCCTTGGCCGCGGAGAAGATCCCCGCCTGCGCCGTCGGCGTACAGGACCGCTTCGGTGAGGTGGGCATGATGCCCTATCTGCGCCAGGCGTTGGGTCTGACGGTGGAGAACATTGTAACAAGCGCGAAAAAAGCAATCGCATTAAAATAAGATTCGGAGGAGTTACCCATGAAAATTGCCATCGGCAGCGATAAATCCGGCTTCCCGGTCAAGGAGGCCGTCAAAGCCTATCTGACGGAATGCGGCGCGGACTTTGACGACCTCGGCACCGTGGATTTAAACGATGTCCACCCTTACTATCAGGTCGCCTCCGAGGTGGCCCCGCTGGTACAGGAGGGATGCTATGACCGCGCCGTTTTGATCTGCGGCACCGGCGCCGGGATGTGCGTGGTAGCCAACAAGTTCAAGGGCGTGTATGCCGTCGCCTGCGAGGGTGTGTACGCGGCGAAAATGGCCCGCGCCATTAACAACGCCAACGTCCTGTGCATGGGCGGCTGGATCGTCGGCCCCGAAATGGCCGTGGAGATGGTCAGGACCTTCCTGGCCACCGACTGGTGCCAGGATCTGGAGGACTGGCGTGCGGAGAACATGCACAAATTTGCCAGGCAGATCGATGCCATCGAGGAGGGAATTTACGGTGAATGAATTTGTCTATGCCCAGCCGGTCAAAATCTGGTTTGGAGAGGGAAAGTTTGAAGCGCTCGGCGCCGTGCTCGACGAGCTGGGGCTGCAGCGCTGCGTCATCGCCTGCGGCCGGCACTTTGCCCCGGCAGCCAGGGCGCTGATGGAAACCGAGCCGCGCCTTGCCGCCGTGTACGGCGAGGTGGAGCAGAACCCGCAGCTTTCCGGCGCGATCGAAACCGCGAAGCTGGCCCGCGCGTTTGACGCGGACGCCGTCATCGGTGTCGGCGGCGGCAGCTCACTCGACACGGCCAAGTTTGCCGCGGCCATTGCCCGCGGCGACGGCGATCCCCTTGCCTACTACCGGGGCGAGCTGCCCCTGCCCTCCGATCCCCTGGCCGTCATCGCCGTGCCCACCACCGCCGGGACCGGCAGCGAGGTGACCCAAGTCGCCGTCATCAGCCACGGCGACGAAAAGCGTTCGATCAACCAGCCGGCCTTCATGCCGAAGGCCGCCATCGTCGACCCGCTGCTCATGCTGTCCGTGCCGCCGCGCACCACCATGAACACCGGTCTCGACGCCATGGCCCACGCGCTGGAGGGCTACTGGAATATCAACCACCAGCCTATCTGCGACATTATGGCCGTGGAGGCTGTGCGCCTGATTCTGGGCAATCTGGAGACCGCCTTCCGCGACGGCGAAAACCGCGAGGCGCGGGCCAATATGGCCCTGGCCTCCACCATCGCGGGCCTGGCCTTCTCCCAGCCCCGTACCGCCGGCTGCCACGCGGCAAGCTACCCTTTAAGTGAGCATTACCACCTGCCCCACGGCGAGGCCTGCGCCTTCACGCTGGACCACTTTGTCCGGCTCAACGCTGACGCCCGGCTGGAGGAGCTGTGCCGCCGCGTGGGCTTGAGCGGCACAGCGGAGCTTGCCGACCGGATCGCGGCCTATAAGCAGATGGCCGGACTGCGCACAAGGCTTGCTGATCTGGGCGACCATGTGGACATTGACGTCCTCGCCCGCGAGAGCGCCGCGCATGTGCTCATGAGCTTTAACCCCGTCCCCATGGACGCGGCCGCCATGCGCGCTTTCTTTGAGCAGCTGCGCTAAGCGCCTTCATCCCCCAGGGCCGGTCCCTGATCTCTATCGGAAATGAGCGTGATCCCATGTCCTATACGGGCGACAACATGATGGATGTCAAGCGCACCAACCGCAGCGCGGTCCTGCGCATTCTGCGGGAGAAGGGCGCCATGTCCCGCAAAAGGCTGGCCGAGACGACGAGTCTGACGCCCGCGGCCATCACCAAGATCGTCGCCGAGCTGCTCCGGGAGGGTCTGCTCCGGGAGGAAGGCGCCGTTGCCAGCGGCAGCGCCGGACGGCGGGAGATCCTGGTGGCGCTGGAGCCGGGCCGCCGCTGCGCGCTGGGGGTGCTTTTGAACCTCCGGCAGGCGAATGTCTCCGCTGTCCGGCTGGACGGGACGGTCATCTTTTCGCGCCAGTTTGAGCTGGAGGCCCGCGCCCCGGCGGAGAACACGGTGCGCATGTTGGCCGAGACGCTGCGCGCTCTTGCCGCCGAGCACGGCTTAACGCGGGAGGAGATCCTTGGCCTCGGCGTCGCCGTGCGCGGCATTCTCTCGCAGGACGGCCGCACGCTGACCGACAGCTTCGGCGCGCTGGACGAGGCGGACTTCCCCCTCTGTGACCGCCTGGAGGCACTGACCGGGCTTCCCGTCCACATGGCCAACAATGTGCGCGCTCTTTTTGCCGCACAAAACTTCTTCGACCGGGACAGCGCGCCCGATTCCCAGTTCTTTCTGCGCTGTGAGTACGGCATCGGCGCTTCACTGTCCGTAAATGGGCAGATCTGGCAAGGCGTCAGCCGCCAGTGTGCCGAGCTTGGACACATCCCCGTGATCCGTCGCGGCGGTAAGCCCTGCTCCTGCGGCAAATGCGGGTGTCTTGAGACCATTGCCTCCCCCGCCGCCATCCGCGAGGACGCGCTGGCGCTCCTCTCCCAAGACGGGACGCCGCTGCTTTGGCGTCTGTGTCAGGAGAAGGCGCCGGGGGCGCTGACCATCGACGATGTGCTCTCCGCCGCCCAGGGCGGCGACGCGGCCGTGGCCGCCATTGTAGACCGGGCCGTGATCGCTCTGGGCAGCGCACTCAAGGCGGTCATCTATCTGGCCGATCCCGGACGGATCTTGCTCTACGGGCATATGTTTGACCACCCCTACTTCCTCTCGCGCCTGCTCAGCGAAATGCAGGAGGGTGTGGACGCAAGGCACAGCGTCGTCATTGAAAAGAGTCGCTATAATCATCAATTGGAAAGCTGCGCGGCCGGTCTGCTGGCAGTGGAGGACTTCTTTCTATGCGGTGGGCTCCTGTAAACGCACCTTTTTCCGGGCAAGAAGCGTCCCATAAGAAATCATAATGCACAAAAAGCACGCCGGGAATTCGGCGCGCTTTTGTACATTTGGAAGAAAGTGTATGAATATTTTGTTAAGAAAAGGGTTTGACAAGTACAGCGAAAGATGGTATAAATAATACACAAAAGCAAGGGCTGCATATCCCTCAAATCTATGCAATTTTTATTATCAGGAGGAGCCAACATGGCAAACACCAAAAAGTCAAATGTGACAAAATGGCTTACGCTGATCATCGTCGCATTTGCAGGCGGCCTGATCACCAAGCTGCCCTACCTGCGCGAGACCTACATGATCCCCCTGCAGCAGGCGACCGGCGCCACCAAAACCCAGCTGGGTATTTTGATGAGTGCTTACGGCATCGTCAACTTCATCTGCTACTTCCCCGGCGGCGTGCTGGCAGATAAGTTTAGCTGCAAATCCCTGATCGTCGTGTCCTGCTTCGGCACCGCGATCGCCGGCCTCTGGTTCTGGACCATGCCCGGCTTTATCTGGCTGGTCGTCATCCACGCCATCTTCGCCATCACCACCGTGTTCACCTTCTGGGCTGCCATGGTCAAGTCCATCAACCGTCTGGGCGACGGCGATGAACAGGGCCGTCTGTTCGGTCTGCTGGAAGGCGGCCGCGGCCTGATCGGTACGCTGGCGGCGTTCGGCTCCGTGGCCGTGTTCGGCTGGGCTGCCGACGAGATCGGCGGCATGAAGAACGCCATCCTCTACTACAGCATTCTCCTGGCGGTCGCGGGCATCCTGGCCTGGATCTTCATGGAGAACGACAAGCCCACCGGCACCGACAAGGCTGCCAAGGCCGACAGCGGCCTGAAGATGAAGGACTTCCTGGAAGTCGCGAAAATGCCCCGCGTGTGGCTGTGCGGCGTGCTCGGCATCTGCAACTACTCCGCCCTGATCTTCCACGGCTACATCACCGGCTACCTCTCCGAGGGCTTCGGCATGAGCGCCACCACGGTTGCCAACCTCAGCGTCGTGCGTACCTACTTCATGATGATGGTTGGCGCCTTCGTCGCCGGCTTCGTGGCCGACAAGATGGGCAGCCGCATCAAGTTCATGAAGTACGCCTTCATCGGCATGGCTGTCTTCGCCTCCCTGTACGTCCTGATCCCGACCAACGGCGCAGGCGTCTCCCTGGTCATCGTCAACTTCATCGTCTACGGTCTGTGCCTGTACGGCATCAAGGCCCTGTACTTCTCCACCATCGATGAGGTTCTGGTTCCCAAGCGTCTGGCCGGCACCGCCTCCGGCGTGATCTCTCTGGTCACCTACGCGCCTGAGATGTTCCTGTACACCCTCTCCGGCAACATGGTTGACAAGTACGCCGGCACCGCTACCCCGCTCAAGGGCTACCACAACTGCTTCATCGCCATGGCCGTCCTGTCCGCCATCGGCTTTATCGCCGCCTTCGTGCTCATGCGCATGAACAAGAAGGCCCTGGCAGAGGCCAAGGCTGCTGAAGCCTGATCCGCTTAATCCTACATATAAAAACACGGCTGCTTTCGCAGCCGTGTTTTTTTGTTGCGTTTCTCTTATTCCTTCGCGGCGCGGAGCCAGTCCTGCGCCTCCAGGGGATAGTCGGTGATGATCGCGTCGCAGCCGAAATCGTAGAGCTTCTTGAGCGACTCCGCATCGTCCACAGACCAGACGTTGACCTGAATGCCGTTATCCTTCAGATCCTTCATATTGCTCTCATTGAGCATTTTGGTCTCCGGATGGTAGGCCTGGAATCCAGCCTCCTTGCAGAAGCGGCCCGGCAGCACACGCACACCGCTCTCGATCCAGACCAGAGCGCCCACCGGGACAGACGCCGGCAGGAAGGCGCGCATGTGCAGCATGCTCACATGGTTAAAGGAGGAGAAGATCACCTTGTCCTCCAGACCGTACTTGACGATAACATCCCAGACCTTCTTCTCCAGGTCGGGATAGCAGGTGTTGTCGGTCTTGATCTCCACATTGGTATAGACCCCGTTTTCGGCGGCCCAGGCGCAGTACTCCTCAAAGGTGGGGACGGCCTGCGGGCCGTACTCAGGGAAGCGCAGGTTCGCGTTAAGGGCTTTGATCTCGTCCAGGGTCAGATCAAAGATCGCGCCGGTGCCGTCGGTCGTGCGGTCGACAGTCTCGTCATGAATGACGACCAGCGCGCCGTCTTTCGTAGCGTGCACGTCCAGCTCAATGCCGTCGGCGCCCGCGTCGATCGCCTTCTGGAAGGATAACATGGTGTTTTCAGGATACTTGCCGGAATAGCCGCGATGTCCCAGAATTTTCATGGTTTTGGTACTCCTTCATCAAATGTTTGTCCGAATTTGCCTGTTAAATCATACCACGAACGCCCCTGGAAATCAAGCCCGGCGTCACTTACAAACTTAGACATAAATCCACATTCTTGTCAAGTTGTACAATTTTGCGCGGCAATATTTAAAGAAATTGTTGCAATTTTATAGTCAGTGTGTTATACTGGCCTTGTTCACGAAATCTGCCAGATTCGCGTTTTTGAATTTTTATGGGACGATAACGATTTGTTATGTCGTCACGGGAGTGTGCTTATGAACAGACACGAAGCGGACATTTTGCAATATCTGAGAGACGTACCCTATGTCAGTCAGCGGGAGCTGTCGGAGGCCACCGGCTTTTCCCTCGGCATCATCAACCGTTCCCTGCGGCGTCTGGTGCTCAACGGGTATCTTGACATTCACAACGCCCCCACGGAGAAGGCCATGGCGGAGTTTGAGCAGCACCGGCCCCGCAACGCGGTGATTCTCGCCGCCGGCTACGGCATGCGCATGGCCCCCATCGGCATGGAGACGCCCAAGGCCCTGCTGGAGGTCAAGGGCGAGGTGCTCATCGAGCGGCTGATCCGCCAGCTCAACGAGGCCGGCATCAAGGACATCTATGTGGTCGTGGGCTTTATGATGGAGCGCTTTGAGTATCTGATCGACGAGTTCGGCGTGGAGCTGGTGCTCAACACCGACTACGCCGGGCGCAACAATCTGCACTCCCTGGCCCTGATTGCCCACGAGGTCTCCAACACCTACGTAGTACCCGGCGACCTGTGGTTTAAGGAGAACCCCTTCCGGCATCACGAGCTGTATTCCTGGTTCATGGTCTCCAGCCTCCACGACATCGACAGCGCCATCCGCGTCAACCGCAAGCAGGAGCTGGTCTACATTCCAGAGGACGAGGCGGGCAACGCCATTCTCGGCGCGGCGTACCTCTCCGAGGAGCAGGCGGTGCTGGTGCGCGGCCAGCTGGTGATGATGGACCGCAGCCGCAAATATGAGGACGCCCGCTGGGAGAAGACCCTGCGCGACAGCGACCGCATGTTTGTCTACGCGCGGGTACTGGGCCCGGACGACGCCTTCAACATCAACACCTTTGAGCAGCTGCGTGAGCTGGACAGCGGCTCGACCCATCTGCATTCGGACGTGATTGCCGTCATTGCGGAGGTGCTGGGCGTTACGCCCAACGAGGTCAAGGAGATCGACGTACTGAAAAAGGGCATGACCAACCGCTCCTTCCGCTTCACCTGCCGGGGAAAGAAGTACATCATGCGCATCCCCGGCGAGGGCACCGAGGAGCTGGTCGACCGCTACCACGAGGCCGCCGTTTTTGAGGCGCTTGAGGGCCGCGGCCTGTGCGACGACCCGGTATACATTAACCCCGAAACCGGCTACAAGATCACCGCCTTCCTCGACGGCGTCAGAAACTGCGACCCGCAGAGCGAAGACGACCTGCACCGCTGCATGAAGCTTCTGCGCCAGTTCCACGAGATGGCGCTACAGGTGCCGCATGATTTTGATATCTGGGGTGAGATCCTCAACTACCAGAAGCTCTGGGGTGAGCTGCCCTCGATCTTCAAGGATCACGCCAAGACGCAGGAGAATATCTTCTCCCTCCGGCCCTACATCGACGCCCATGTTGAGACCCGCTGCCTGACCCACATCGACGCCGTGCCCGACAACTTCCTGTTCTATCAGGGGCCGGACGGCACGGAGCTGCTGCAGCTGACGGACTGGGAATACGCCGGCCTGCAGGACCCCCATGTGGACATTGCGATGTTCTGCATCTACTCGGCCTATGACCGCAAGCAGATCGACCACCTGATCGATCTCTACTTTGAAGATGCCTGCTCCATTGAAACCCGCATCAAGATCTACTGCTACGTCGCGACCTGCGGCCTGCTGTGGAGCAACTGGTGCGAGTACAAGCGCGCGCTGGGCGTGGAGTTTGGCGACTACGCCCTGCGGCAGTACCGCTACGCCAAGGAATACTATAAGCTGGCCCGCGAGCTGATGGAGGCGGAGGGCCTCAGCCTGTAACGAGTGAAAGGAGGCCCCATGAACGAGAGAAAAAATCCCCATACCCTGCGCAACATTGACCCCGCGACGACCTTTATCCCCTTTGGCATCGTGCTGGTGCTGTGTGCCTTCTTCGTGATCGACCCGGACGGCTCCACCAACGCACTGTCCGCCATCCGCACCTTCCTGGGCGATGAGTTCGGCACCTACTATCTGCTGGTTGGCCTGGGGACCCTGGTCGTCTCCCTGTACATTGCCTTTTCCGACCTGGGCAAAATCACCCTGGGCAAGCCCGGCGAGAAACCGCAGTACGGCTTCTTCACCTGGGGTGCGATGGTGTTCACCTGCGGTCTGGCCGCGGACATTCTGTTCTACTCTTTGTGCGAGTGGATCTACTATGCGCAGGAGCCGCACGTGGCCGAGCTCGGCTCCATTCAGGACTGGGCCTCTACCTACCCGCTGTTCCACTGGGGCCCCATCCCCTGGAGTTTTTACGCAACCCTGGCGGCCTGCTTCGGCTTCATGCTGCATGTGCGCGGCCGCCACAAGCAGAAATACTCCGAGGCCTGCCGCCCCATTTTGGGCGATAAGACCGACAAGCTGCCCGGCAAAATCATTGACGTGCTGGCCGTGATCGCGCTCATCGCCGGCACCGCCACCACCTTCTCCGTGGCGACGCCGCTGCTGTCCCTGTCGCTGACGCACATGCTGGGTCTGCCGGACTCAAAGTTTGTCACCATCGGCATTCTGGTCGTCACCTGCGTTGTCTACACGGTCTGCGTCATGCGCGGCATCAAGGGTGTTTCGTGGCTTGCCAATGTCTGCATGTACATTTTCGGGGCGCTGCTGTTGTTTGTGCTGATCTTCGGCGGCCAGGCCAAATACATCGTCGAGACCGGCTTTTCCGCCCTGGGCAACATGGTGCAGAACTTCATTGTGCTCAGCACCTGGACCGACGCGCTGCGTTCCTCCAGCTTCCCGCAGAACTGGACGATCTTCTACTGGGCCTACTGGATGGTCTGGTGCGTGGCCGCGCCCTTCTTCATGGGCAGCATCAGCCGCGGCCGCACCGTCAAGCAGGTCATCCTGGGCGCCTATATCTTCGGCGTGGCCAGCACGCTCATCTCGTTTATCATCCTCGGCAACTACGGACTCGGCCTGCAGATGACCGGCCGCTTCGACGCCATCGCCTTTTACGAGTCCTGCGGAAATCTGTACCAGACGGTCATCGCCGTGATCTCCAACCTGCCCGCCTATCAGATCGTGCTGGTGCTGATCATCTTCTCCATGATCGCCTTTTATGCCACCTCCTTCGACTCCATTACACTGGTGGCCTCGGCCTACAGCTACAAGCAGATCGAGCGGGATCAGGAGGCCAGCTCCCGCATGAAGCTGTTCTGGGCTATCGCGCTGATCCTGCTGCCCATCGCGCTGATCTTCTCCGAGGGCTCGATGAACAACCTGCAAACCGTCTCGATCATCGCGGCCTTCCCCATCGCGCTGGTCATCATCCTGATCATCGCCAGCTTTATCAAGGACGCCCGCCAGTATCTGCGCGAAGACAAATAAAACTGCCCCGCGGCCTGAAGCTTAACAGGCCGCGGGGTTTGACATTTTGGCGGATCGTGCTATAATCAATTCCGGAAATTGCCTCAAGGGCGCGGCAGGTGCCGCGCCCTGTTTCGTTTTGTATTTGGAAATAAATGGGAGGTTTTATCTATGTGCGGCATTGTTGGCTTTACGGGACCGCAGAGCGCGGCGCCCATCCTCTTGCAGGGCTTGAAAGCGTTGGAATACCGGGGCTATGACTCGGCAGGCGTCGCAGTCATGGACGGCGGCAGCATCCGCCTGGAAAAGGTCAGCGGGCGCATCGCTAATCTCTGCGAGAAGACCCGTGACGGCCAGGCCGTCCCCGGCTGCACCGGCATCGGGCACACCCGCTGGGCCACCCACGGCGCGCCCACGGACATCAACGCCCATCCGCACCTGTCCAACGACGGACGCTTTGCCGTGGTGCACAACGGCATCATTGAAAACTTCGCCTCCCTGCGCGATGAGCTGACCCAAAAGGGCTACAGCTTTGTCAGCGAAACCGACACCGAGGTCGTGGTGCACCTGATCGAGATGTACTACCGCGGCAATCTCAAGACCGCCGTGATGAAGACCGTGTCCCGGCTGGAGGGCTCCTACGCGCTGGGCATCGTCTGCACCGACTACCCCGACACGCTCTTTGCCGTGCGGCAGGCCAGTCCCCTGATCCTCGGCATCGGCGCGGGCGAGAACTTCTTCGCCTCCGACGTGACGGCGCTGGTGGCCCACACCAAAAACTGCATCTATCTCGACGACGGGGAGCTGGCGGAGCTGTCACCGGAGTCCGTGAAGGTCTACGACTGCGCCGGGCAGGAGATCAAAAAGAGCGTCAACCGCATCACCTGGGATCTGGAGGCCGCGGAGAAGGGCGGCTACGAGCACTTCATGCTCAAGGAGATCATGGAGCAGCCCGCCGCCGTCAAGTCCGCCCTGACTCCCCGCATCAAAAACGGCGAGATCGTGCTGGACGACTTTGACCCCGACGGCTCCCTGCTCCGGGGCGTCAGCCGCATTGTCATCACCGCCTGCGGCTCGGCCTATTACGCGGGCTGCGCCGGGCGCTACGCCATCGAAAGGCTCAGCCGCATTCCGGTCACCACCGTGCTGGCCAGCGAGCTGCGCTATGACGATCCGATCATCGACGATGGGACACTGCTGATCGTGCTGTCCCAGTCCGGCGAGACGGCGGACACCATCGCCGCCATGAAGGAGTGCAAGCGTCGGGGCGCCTCCACCCTCGCCATTGTGAACGTCGTGGGCAGCACCATTGCCAAGATGGCCGACCATACGCTCTATACCTACGCGGGGCCGGAGATCGCCGTTGCCACCACCAAGGGCTACACCACCCAGCTGGCCGTGCTGTTCCTCTTTGCCCTTTATGCCGCGCGTAAGCTCGGCCGCATCGAGGACGCGCAGTACCGCGCCCTGCTTAGGCAGCTCAAGGAACTGCCCAAAAAGATCCAGCAGGCCATCGACATGGCGCACAGCACCGAGAAGCTGGCCCAAAAGGTCCACAAGGCGCCCTCCCTGTTCTTTATCGGGCGCAACACCGACTATGCCGTAGCCCTGGAGGGTGCGCTGAAAATGAAGGAGATCTCCTACGTCCACGCCGAGTCCTACGCCGCCGGTGAGCTCAAGCACGGCACCATCGCCCTCATCGTCGAGGGCCAGCCGGTCATCGCCGTCTGCTGCAACGAGAAGCTGAGCGAAAAGACCATGAGCAATATCATCGAGGTCAAGGCCCGCGGGGCCAAGGTCCTGTCCGTGGCCGTGCAGGGCAACCGGCAGATCTTCTCCGTGGCTGACGACGTGGTCTGCATCCCGCCGACGGAGCAGCTGTTCACCCCCCTGCTGGCGGTGATCCCGATGCAGCTGCTGGCTTACTACACGGCCAAGGCCAACGGCCGGGATATCGACAAGCCCCGGAACCTGGCCAAGTCCGTCACAGTGGAGTAAAGCCATGGAAAAGATTTTAGTCCTGGATTTCGGCGGACAGTATAACCAGCTTATCGCGCGCCGGGTGCGTGAGCAGCATGTCTACGCCGAAATCGTGCCCTATAACCGTATCACGCCCGATGAAATCCGGGACGCGGGCTATGTCGGCGTCATCCTCACCGGCGGTCCGAACAGCGTCTATGATCCCGCCTCGCCTCATTACAGCGCCGCGCTGCTGGAGCTGGGCATCCCGGTGCTGGGCATCTGCTACGGCTGTCAGTTGATCGCCTGGATGGCAGGCGGCGAAATCTGCTCGGCCGACAGCGCCAGCGAGTACGGTGAAAGCCGCCTGACCGCCGGGCCGGGCGCCCTGTTTCACGGTATCCCGGAAGAAAGCGTCTGCTGGATGAGTCATACGGATTATATCCGCACTGTGCCGCCGGGCTTTCGTGTGCTGGCGCACACGCCCAATTGCCCCTGCGCCGCCATGGGCGATGACAGGCGCCGCGTCTACGGTGTACAGTTTCACCCGGAGGTGACCCACACCGCCTGCGGAAGGCAGCTGCTTCACAATTTTTTGTACGATCTCTGCGGCTGCCGCGGGGACTGGACCATGGACAGCTTCGCCGCCGGAGCCATTGAGCGCTACCGCCGGGAACTGAGCGGTAAAAGGGTGCTCTGCGCGCTCTCCGGCGGGGTGGACTCCACCGTGGCCGCGGTCCTGCTGCATCGGGCGATCGGGGAGGCTCTGACGTGCGTGTTCGTGGACACCGGCCTTCTGCGCAAGGGAGAAGCCGACGCCGTGGAACAGGTTTTCCGCGGCATGCTGGGCATCGACCTGATCCGCGTTGACGCCGCCGACCGCTTTCTGGGCGCTCTGCGCGGTGTGTCCGACCCGGAGCAGAAGCGCAAGATCATCGGCGCGGAATTCATCCGCGTCTTTGAGCACGAGGCCAGAAAGCTCGGCCATATGCATGTGCTGGTACAGGGTACGATCTATCCCGATGTGATCGAAAGCGGACTCGGCGACGCGGCCACCATCAAGAGCCATCACAACGTGGGCGGCCTGCCGGACGTCATCGACTTTGACGAGCTGGTGGAGCCGCTGCGGGAGCTGTTCAAGGACGAGGTGCGCGCCGTGGGCGAGGAGCTGGGCATCCCCCGCGCCCTCGTATGGCGCCAGCCCTTCCCGGGTCCGGGTCTGGCCGTACGCGTGATGGGGGAGATCACGGCCGAGAAGCTCGCCATCGTGCGCGAGGCCGATGCCATCTTCCGCGCCGAGCTGGAGGCCGCCGGTCTTGACCGTGAGGCCGGTCAGTACTTTGCCGTGCTCACCGATACCCGCGCCGTCGGCGTCATGGGCGACGCCAGAACCTACGGTCGGACCGTAGCCCTGCGCGCGGTAACCACCGACGATTTCATGACCGCCGACTGGACACGCCTTCCCTGGGAGCTGCTGGCGAAGGTCTCCGGCCGCATTACCGGCGAGGTGGCCGGCGTGGGCCGCGTGGTCTACGACATCACCAGCAAGCCGCCCGCCACCGTGGAGTGGGAATAAATAAGAAGATATAACTCAAACAGCACAAGGCCCGCCAGGTAAATTCGACGGGTCTTGTGCTGTCATATTACAATAAAAAAGATTTTCCGAAATCCTGTAAGATTTGCTCCTCCATCCCGTGATATAGGGTGAGGCGGAAAGGAAGTGACGCGAATGGAGGACAGTAAAATCATCAGCCTGTTTTTTGAGCGCTCAGAACAGGCTATTGAGGAACTGAACCGCAAACATGGGCCTGCCGTGAAGAGAACGGCGGCCAATATCCTGAAAGACCGACTGGATGTGGAAGAGTGCGTAAACGATACTTATCTCAGGACTTGGAACAGTATTCCGCCTCAGACTCCAAATCCTCTGGCAAGCTACGTTTGCCGCATCGCCCACAATTTGGCCATAGATCGCTACCATGCCAACACAGCTGAAAAGCGAAACAGCAAGTATGATCTCGTGCTGGATGAGATTGAGGAATGTATCCCATCCGGCATGAACGTGGAAACGGAGCTGGATGCGAAAGAACTCGGCGCTTCTATCAACCGTTTTCTGCGCAGTCTGAGCAAGGAAGACCGCTTTTTGTTCGTCCGGCGCTACTGGTACGCGGATTCTGTCCGGGAGTTGGCCGCCATGACAAACGGCAGTCCCAACCGGATCTCCGTTCGTCTTTTCCGCCTCCGTGAGAAATTGCGGAATACTTTGACGAAGGAGGGCTTGCTTGTATGAATCGGGAACTGTTATCGAAGGCGCTCTGCGAAATCGACGAGAGCTTTATCGCCGAAGCGTACCGTCCTGTGACCGAGGCTTCATCCGGCTCCTCGGAAAGGATCGTACACATGAAAAAGAAACGGATCATTACTTTCGTCCTGGCTGCGGCGCTGATTCTGGCGCTGAGTGTGACGGCGTATGCCATCGGCGTGCATACCGGCTTCTTTACTTCAGTTTTTGGAACCGGCCTGAAAGGGCGGGAAGCGTTTGACGTTATTATTTCAGATGATAATGGGAACACCGTAAAGACTGAGCACTATCCCGCTATTGAGCGAGTAGATGTTGATGAGGAATTGGCAGAAAACTTGACCGGTGATTATATTGCATCTGTTGGTCAAAGCGTTGAACTGGATGGATTTACCTTCACCATCCAGGAGGCACTGCTGGACGACAACGGCATTGGCGCTTTGACGGTGCATGTTTCAAATCCCGATGGTCATGGGCTCAAGCAGAGCGGCCATTATGAGAACGGCGAGAGACCGTGCTTTGGATGGACAGTCTATCCGCAGGGCGATGAAATGCACATGATGGATATGCGCGACTATATTCTCCCCGCCTCGTTCAGCGACACAGACGCAGATTTCGTTCTCTATATCACGCCTTTTACGCCGCTTCCGTCCGACACAGGTCTGACGCTGAAAATTATGACTTATAAGGATGGCATAGATCCACCCGATTGGCCTACAGCAGAGCTGACCATTCCTGCACAGGAAAAACTCCCAAGCCGCGAGCTAACCGGCGATGGGATCACAGCAAAGATTTCTCCCGTTGGCCTGACACTCTGCTATGATATTCCGAGTGCGCAGGAGGTCATTGACGACAGCATGGAACTCGTTTTTTCGGACGGAAGCATCTATACGATCAAGGGCGATGACCTGGTCAATTTCGCTGTGGCCTCCCGCAGCCCGGATCAGAGGACGCTGTACTACTGCTTCAATCGTCTGTGCGATACCGAGGCAGTTACAGAGCTTCGCCTCCAGAGTCACTGGTATGCCGCAGGGGAACAGGGGAACCATACAATTGATACTGTCCTGCGCTGACTCCCGGCCTTTAAAATGCCCCATTAATACCCCGCCGTTCCTCCCGGAGCGGCGGGCAGTTTTGTCCAGTTTTCAACAATGAAAGTATTGAAATCTGGCCATTTTCATGCTATAGCAATTACATCAAAGAGCTCGTATCAAACTGGTGAAACAATCCTGTTAATCGTTCAAGCCCAACAATTCGGGCCTGTGATAGAAGCTTTGCTAGCTTTTTGATAACAAAAGTCCGTAGACCCCACGGGTTGAGGATAATGGGAATCAAATGGAGTCACGTCGAGACAAATCTCCTAAACAAAAACAGTTAAAGCAGGGATTTGGTTGGCGAGTGGGAATAAACGCAATGTGCAAACACATCTTTGTCACCGGCTGCTGAAGGCCCGCGGCCTCAAGGCCGCGGTGTAAATGCCGGACCCTATAGCAGATGTTTCCTCCCGTATCGTTTGAAAAGTTCCGGGGCGTTCGCCATACATGAAACGGCACCTTTTGTCCATCTCTTTTTCGCCCGCGCTTGCAATGCCGCCGTTTTCCATGTACAATACGGATACGACAACGCAGTCCTCCCGCGTTGAAAGGAGTGGAAGCATGAGCGTGCAGACAGAACGCGCCGTGGATTACCGGTTCAAATTTTTATACGCCATCGGCATGATCATCGTCGTATGCTGTCACAGTGACGGCGGCGGCCTCAATCTGTTCTATGACTGGTTTTCCCCCTATGCGTACGTGCTGGCCCTGTTTGTCTTCTGCTCCGGGTATTTCTACCGCGACGGCAGCGAGACGGACCTGGGCGCCTATCTTCTGCGCAAGGTCAAACGGCTGCTCGTGCCGCTGTACCTCTGGAACTGCTTCTACGCGCTGCTCGTGCTGGTTTTAAGGCCGCTTGGCTTTTCGATCGGCCTGGCTCCGTCTTTTCGGACGCTGGTGCTCATGCCGCTGTATGAAGGCTCTCAGTTTGAGTATAACCTCGGCTCCTGGTTCGTCGCGCCGCTTTTCTTTTTGGAGCTTTTCAACGTCCTGTTCCGCCGGGTCTTTCGGGTCGCCGGCTCACGCAGGCGGGAGCTTGCGGCCTTTGCGGCGTATCTGCTGCTCGGTGTGCTCGGCATCTATCTGGCGCGAAGCGGATTTCGCCGCGGCTGGGAGCAGACCCTTGTCCGTTCGCTCTATTTTCTCCCCTTCTACGGGCTCGGCCTCCTTTACCGCCGTGTGCTTGAACGCTACGACACGCTGCCCCACGCGGTCTACTTCGCCGTTGTCCTTTTGCTGCAGTACGTGCTGATTATCGTCGTCGGCCATGTCCCCGCCTATACGATCTCACTCTGCGACAACTTTAACGACGGCTTGCTCACGCCCTTTATCACCGGCGCGCTCGGCATCGCGTTCTGGCTGCGGGTGGCCCGGCTGGTGGAGTCGACGCTCGCGCGCGATAAATGCTTCAACGCCATCGCGGACAACACCTTTTCCATCATGACCAACCACTTTCTGGGCTTCATGCTGGTCAAGGCGGGCTTTGCCTTCCTCAAGCGCACGACCTCCCACTGTCAGGCCTTCGACATGGAGCTGTTCCGCTCCGACCTGGTTTACTTCTACCTCCCCGGCGGGAAGCTGTTTACGCTGTTCTACGTGGCGGCGGGCCTGGCTGTCCCCATTCTGATGCAGAAGCTGGTCGACCGCGTCAAGCGTCTTCTGTTCACGCGGCCGACAACATAACGAAAAAGCGCCATGGAAATCCATGGCGCTTTTTGATTCCTGTTGCGCTTACTCCTCGGGGGAGAAGTCCTCCTTGCCGACGCCGCACAGCTCGCAGGCGAAATCGTCGGGCAGATCTTCCCACTTCACGCCGGCCTCGTCCTCATCATAGACCCAGCCGCAGACATTGCAGACATACTTCATGTGTTGTTTCCTCCTCTGTATTATGGGTTTTGATCACTTGCCGAAGTAACGCTCCAGCAGGCCCTTGAACGCCTTGCCGTGACGCGCCTCGTCGCGGGCCATCTCATGGATGGTGTCGTGCAGGGCGTCGAGATTGTACTTCTTGCAGAGCTTGGCAAGGTCGGTCTTGCCGGCGGTCGCGCCGTTCTCGGCGTCGACACGCATCTGCAGGTTCTTCTTGGTGCTGTCGGTCAGCACCTCGCCCAGCAGCTCGGCAAACTTGGCGGCATGCTCGGCCTCCTCCAGGCCGGCCTTCTTCCAGTATTCGCCGATTTCGGGATACCCCTCGCGCTCGGCGACTCTGGCCATGGCCAGATACATGCCGACCTCAGAGCACTCGCCCTCAAAGTTGGAGCGCAGACCGGCAATGATTTCCTCGCGAACTTCCTCGGGAACCTCGTCGCTGAAGACCTTGCCGACGCCGACCACATGCTCGGCGGCCCAGCTCAGCTCCTCAGCCTGCAGGGTGAACTTGCTGCCGGGAACCTTGCAGACAGGGCACTTCTCGGGGGGCGTGTCGCCCTCATGAACATAACCACATACGGGACATACCCATTTTTTCATTGGAATAGCCTCCTGACAGTATAAATTTGAAGATGGCTTCTGCTGCTAACATACCATAATTTTGTTTCAAAGTAAAGAGCTATTCCGCGTCCGTCTCCACCAGCGCCAGCAGCGCCGGGGCAATGGCGTTGCCGAACAGCCGGACGGCGGAGAGCGCCTCGCGCAGGGTGTTGCCGCTGCTGCCCACCTCAACGATCAGCGAGCCCGGCGTCAGGTGCTGGTTATAGCGCTGCGAGACCAGCTCCACCGGACGCATGAGCGTGGGGTTTGCGCCGACCACGGCGCTTTGCAGGTACAGCGCCAGGGCGAGATTTCCGCGCCAGTTCGGATGGGGCAGGCCGCTCTCGTCCGTTCCGACCAGCAGCATCACCTGACTGGCCACGGTGCCGTCCTCCTCGGCCATGGTCTTGTACACCACGCCCTCGCTGCCGAGGGCGTCCCGGTGGATGTCCAGCACCATGCGGATGCTGGGGAAGCTGTCCAGATACTGCTCCACCGCCTCGCCCGAGCGCGTATAGGAGCCGGTATAGCTGGGGTAGTCATAGATGCCCCTGTCGTGGATCACATTCAGTCCCGCCTGGGTCAGGATCTCGGTCAGCTCGTCGCCGATGCGCACGATGTTGAACTGCGTGTCCTCCGTGCGGTAGCTGTCGCTGGCTACGTAGCGGTCCAGCCCCGCCTGGGTGTAAGCCTCGCTGGCATGGGTGTGGATGATGAGGATCTGCGGCTCTCCCTGGGGAAGGGTCAGACCCGGCCCCTCATTGAGCAGCGCGCCGATGTCCACATAATACGCGGTCTGGTTTTTGATGCGCATGCCGCCGGAGATAGTGGTCTCCCGGATATCGTCCAGGGCGGGGTTTGTCACCGGGGCGGCATAGACCTCCAGCTCCGGTACCGGCGGCGGCGTGGGCGTGGGCGTGGACGCAGGCTCCGGCATGGGCGCCGCCGTCTCCGCCGCCGTGCGGACGGCCGACACCGGCTGCAGCGCCGGGCGCTCTGCTGCCTGCGCGCGCACCACCACATTCTTCATCCGTTCTGTCTCCAGCCGGTCGGCCACCACCCGGTCCCACGCGCCGTGCAGTCCGCCCGCCGACATCAGCGCAAGTCCCGCCGTGGTCAGTAGACTGATGATGAGCCTGTTTATCCTGTGCATGTCTCCTCGCCCTCCCGTTTCATCCTCTCTGGGCTATTCCTACGCGCCGGAGGCCGGGATTATGCCCCTTCCGCCGGAAAGAAAAATGGCCGATTTTTTGAAAAAAACGCGAAAAATCAGCCATTGGGGAAAAATGCTTATTGAAAACAGCGCACATCGATGCTATACTTAGATGTGTTATGTAACCCTGTTTTTTTGAAAGAGGTGACAACTCATGGCAGAACGCTATACACGCCTCTATTCCCTGCCCGCCGATCTGTACACCCCCGGCGCACCGCTGGTGATCGCCGCGGGAGCCCTGCTCAAGGACAATCAAACGGGGCGGGTCCTCGCTCAACTGAAAATGCGCAGCATTTCCGACCGTGTCATCACCGCGGTCAAGGTGCTGGTCGTCGGCTACGACGTGGCCAGGGCCGAGATCTGCCGGGAGGAGCACCAGTATCTCGATATGAAGGTTGCCCGCGACCGGATGTTCGGCTCCAAGGAGGCCGTTTTGCTGCGCGACAGCGCGGTGCGCTCCTTTACGGCGCAGGTCACCGCCGTCTACTTTGACGACGGCGACAGCTACGACGGCACAGCTGCCGTCTGGGAGCCGCTGCCGGAGCAAAAGGAGCTTTTAAACCGGCTCTTTGACGCGGAGCTGATCCGTCAGTACCGGCTGGAAACCACAGAGCGCAGCCGCTTTGTGCCGCTGGAGACCGAGGATCTGTGGCTGTGCACCTGCGGGGAAATCAACCACAACGGCGAAAGCTGCTTCCGCTGCGGTCAGGCGCTCGATGACGTCAAGGCCCTGCTGGACGTAGAGCTGCTGCGGGAAAATAAGAGCCTGCGTCTCAAGGCCGAGGCGGAACAGGCCCGCCGTGAAGAGCAGCGCCGCCAGAGCCGGTCCTACAAGCTCCGGCGTCTCGCCCTGATCGTCATTCCCCTGCTGCTGATCGCGGCGATTGCTGCCGGCGCCTATTATCTGTCCGCCCGGCGGCAGAGCGCTTACAACGCCGCCGTCGCCCTCTATGACGCGGGAAGCTACAGCGAGGCCGCCGCCGCCTTTGACAAGCTCGGCTCCTACCGCGACAGCGCGGACTATCTCTCCCGCTCCCGGACGGCGGACGCCCTCGCCTCCGACTATACCCGTGCGGGCAAGCTGCTGGAAAACGGCCGCTATGACGACGCGCGCGAGCTCTATCTCTCCCTGGGCGATTATCAGGACGCCCAGAGCATGGCGCTGGAAGCGCGCTACCGTCAGGGGCTTGAGCTTCTGGAGAGCGGTGAGGCGGCCGAGGCCAGGGACATTTTCACCGAGCTTGGCGCTTACCGGGACGCCGCCGACTACGCCGCCCACTTCTTTGACCGCCTGCTGACGGAGGAGATCAGCTTCCAGGATGATTGCCAGGGCCCGCTGACCACCGTATACACCTACGACGAGCAGGGCCGCATCGCAACGAAGACGGAGCTGTTTTCCGCCTACGAAAAGATGACCGACCGCGTCAGCGCCTACGTCTATCAGGACGACGGCAGCTACAGCGTCACCGAGGGGCAGACGGAAAAGCGCTATGACGCCTACGGCAGCTATCTCGGCCAGGGGGAAGTCACGCTCTACAGCTACGAGTACGGCTTCTATGACGATGGCACGCTGCGCTACAGCATTGCCAGCGACGCCGCAACGGAGGATTACCGCAGCTCCATGGCATACGATGAACACGGGAACCGCGTGCGCGTCGAGCATGAGGACGGGACCGCCACCACGCTGCGCAACGAATACGACGGGGAGCGGCTTGTCAAGCAGGAGAGCTACGCGCAAGACGGCACCATGCTTGACCGCACGACCTTCGACTATGACGAGCAGGGCCGCCTCAAGCGCATGAGCTTCCTGACGCCCGGCGCCTCCGCCACGATCACCACCACTTACAGCTACGGTCTGGTCTATCTGCCCGGCGCGGAAAGCTGAAATCCAAGCGACAGAATGGGGAGGGCATGTCCCTCCCCTTGACAGCGTCTTGCTCTTTGTGGTATGATTTGCGAGGAACTATTTTGCAATTCGCCTCATTTTCCCCATTTTTTGGGAATCTGAGGTTTATTTTTTTCTCCCGAAAGGAAGGCTAATTATGGATTACGATGTCATCATTGTCGGCGCGGGCCCCGGCGGTATCTTCTCCGCCTATGAGCTGGCCCACGCGGGCCGGGATGTCCGGGTCGCCGTGCTGGAGCTGGGCAAGCCCCTGGATCGGCGCCGCTGTCCCATCGACGGCAAGAAAATCAAGTCCTGTGTGCACTGCCAGACCTGCAGCATCATGAGCGGCTTCGGCGGCGCGGGCGCATTTTCCGACGGCAAGTACAACATCACCAACCAGTTCGGCGGCACGCTCTACGAGCACATCGGCAAGGCCCAGGCCATCGAGCTGATGCAGTACGTGGACAAAATCAACATGAGTCACGGCGGCGAGGGCACCAAGCTCTACTCCACCGCCAACACCCGCATCAAGCGCATGTGCCTGGAAAACGGGCTGCACCTGCTGGACGCGCAGGTGCGTCATCTCGGCACGGACAAAAACTATGTGGTGCTGGAAAACCTCTATGCCGAGCTTAAAGACAAGGTGGAATTCCGCTTTGGCGCCGCCGTCACGGAGATCCGCCGCACGGAGGAGGGCTATGAGGTCTTCTGCGGTGAGGAGAAGCTGACGTGCCGGAAATGCATCATTTCCGTCGGTCGCAGCGGCAGCAAGTGGATGGAGTCGGTCTGCTCCTCGCTGAACATTCCCACCAAGTCCAACCGCGTGGACATCGGCTTGCGCGTGGAGCTGCCGGCGGAGATCTTCTCCCACCTGACCGACGAGCTGTATGAGAGCAAGATCGTCTATCGCACGGAGAAGTTTGAGGACATGGTGCGCACCTTCTGCATGAACCCCCACGGCGTGGTGGTCAATGAGAACACCAACGGTATCGTCACCGTCAACGGCCACAGCTACGAGGACCCCGCCAAGCACACCGAGAACACCAACTTCGCCCTGCTGGTGTCCAAGCACTTCTCTGAGCCCTTCAAGGATTCCAACGGCTACGGCGAGAGCATTGCGCGTCTCAGTAACATGCTGGGCGGCGGCGTCATGGTGCAGCGCTTCGGGGACCTGGTGCGCGGTCGGCGCAGTACCGAGGCCCGCATCCGCGAGAGCTTTGTGACCCCGACCCTGGCCGCCACTCCCGGCGACCTGAGTCTGGTCATCCCCAAGCGCATCCTCGACGGCATTATCGAGATGATCTACGCGCTGGATAAAATTGCCCCGGGCACCGCCAACGACGACACGCTCCTCTACGGCGTGGAGGTCAAGTTCTACAACATGGAGGTCGAGATCAACGAGCGCCTGGAAACCTGCAGTCCCGGCCTGTTCGTCATTGGCGACTGCTCCGGCGTGACGCACTCGCTGTCCCACGCCTCGGCCAGCGGCGTCTTTGCCGCCCGGTGCGTTCTCGAGGAGCTTTGATCCGTCTTCCCTTGCATTTTTCCGTGTCGCGCTGTATAGTATCCTAACAAAGCAAAGCTCCGGGAGGTTCGCATGGCGAAAGTAAAAGGACAAAACTATATGCATGGGGCCGCCATCCTCACCGTTGGCGTCATCGTCATGAAGATCCTCGGCTTCTTCTACAAGATCCCGCTGGGGAACATTCTGGGTGATGAAGGCTATTCCATGTTCATGGGAGCCTACAACATCTATTACATTTTCTTCACGCTGGCCACGGCGGGCTTGCCCGTGGCGCTGTCGCGCATGGTGGCCGAGGCCGACGCCAACGGCCGCGCAAAGCAGGAGCAGAAGATCTTCCGCGTGGCCCTGGCCACCTTCACGGTGATCGGCCTGGTGTTCTTCGCGATCATGTTCTTCTTCCCCCAGTGGCTGGCCGCGGTGTACTTGGAAAACCCTGACGCCGGGCCCAGCATCCGGGCCATGGCCCCGGCGATTTTGCTGGTGTGCGTGGTATCGGCCTACCGCGGCTACTGCCAGGGCAACGGCAACATGCTGCCCACCACGGTGGACGAGGTGCTGGAGGTGCTGTTCAAGGTCGTCTCCGGTCTTGTGCTGGCGGTGGTGGTGCTGCGCCGCTACCGGGGCACCCCCCTGGCCCTGCCCATGGGCTCGGCCGGCGCGATCTTCGGCGTGTCGATCGGCTCGGCCGTGTCGCTGATGTACATGATCATCTACAAGCACCGGCACTATGATCTGCTCGCGGCGCCCTACACCGCCGGCATCGTCGATCCCAACGACACTCCCGACGATGACAACCTGGTGGACTCGGCCCTGACCATCGTCAAAAACATTCTCTCCATCGGCATCCCCATCGCCACCGGCGCCTGCATCCTCGCCCTGCTCAACAGCGTCGACTCCAAGCTGTGCATGAACCGCCTGCAAAGCGCGGCCGGCTTCAGCTACCAGCAGGCCAAGGTGCTCTACGGCGTCTACGGCAAGGCGCAGACGCTCTTCAATCTCCCCGCCGCCTTCATCACCCCCCTGACCATCTCCATCGTTCCGGCCATCTCCGGCGCCATCGCCAAGGGCAAGCGGCAGGAGGCCGGCGCCATCTCCGAGGATTCCATGCGTGTGGCCGCCGCCATCAGCATCCCCATGGGCGTGGGCCTGTCAGTGCTCTCGGGGCCGATCATGCGCCTGCTCTATCCGGGCAGCCATCTGGCGGGTCCCGGCCTGCTGCGCGTGATGGGCATCGCCTCCTTCTTCGTGTGCATCGTGCTGATGGAAAACGCCATTCTCCAGGCTTCCGGCCGGGAGAAGCTGACCATGGTCACGCTGATTACCGGCGGCGTGGTCAAAATCGTGATCAACTGGTTTCTCGTTGCCCAGCGGCCCATCAACATCTACGGCGCGCCCATCGGCACGCTGGTCAGCTATCTCGTGATGGCGGTGATGAACTATGTCTTCATGTGCACCACGCTGGACTACCGGCCCCGGCTCCTGCGGGCCTTCGGCGGCCCCATCCTCTCCAGCGCGCTCATGGGCGTCACGGCCTGGGCGGTCTACGGCGTGGCCGAGCATGCGCTGCGTATGGGCGGCCGCTTTGGTCTGATCCTGCATATGGGCTGCGCGATTGTCGCCGCGGTAATCGTGTACGCCGTGGCCGCCATCGTCTCCCGTTCCATCACGAAGGCAGATATGTCGCTCATTCCGGGCGGGGAAAAAATCGCACGAATCCTGCATATGCGATAAAAACCGGCACATTTTTCTAAAAAATTGCAAATAGGTCTTGCTTCTTGTACAGAAGTATGGTAAATTCTATTTGCTTGCGCGCGCATCTTGATTTTAAGTCGCGTCAAAAGCTGAGTAAAGTTCCGCATTTGCGGGAAAACTCATCATATCATGGCAGCATGCCATATCATTCTTAGGAGGATTATACAATGAATAAGGCAGAATTAGTCGCGGCCGTCGCAGAGAAGACCGCTCTTTCCAAGAAGGACAGCGAGAAGGCCGTCAACGCCACGTTCGACGCCATTTCCGCAGCTCTCGCCGAGGGCGGCAAGGTCCAGCTCGTCGGCTTCGGTTCTTTTGAGACCAAGGAGCGCAACGCGCGCGTTGGCCGCAACCCCAGAACCAAGGAAGAGATCGAGATCCCCGCGAGCCGCGTTCCCACCTTCAAGGCCGGCAAGGCTCTCAAGGACGCTGTCGCAAAGTAATTGCATTTGCGAAAACGACCGCCTTTCCTCTTTTGGGAAGGGCGGTCATTTTATTAAAGGAGAACCATATGAGGCTGGATAAATATCTCAAGGTTTCACGGCTCATTAAGCGGCGCACCGTGGCCAACGACGCCTGCGACGGCGACCGCATTCTGGTCAACGGCAAGCTCGCCAAGGCGAGCTACCAGGTCAAGGTCGGCGACGTGATCGAGATCGCCTTTGGCCAGCGCACGCTGAAGGTCGAGGTCACACAGGTGGCCGACAACGTATCCAAATCCGACGCCCCGGCCATGTACCGGGAGCTGGAATGAAAAACGCCACCGCAAAAGCGGTGGCGTTTTCCTTATGCCAGGTTCAGCCGGTGCTTGAGGAACCACCGCGTCACAAAATAAAAGATCGCACAGTGGATCAGCGCCAGCGCCGAGCCCGTCCACATGGCCCCGTGGAACAGCTGCACGGCAGTCTCCACGCTCTCCATGCTGTTTTCCACGAAGGAAAAGTCCAGGTTGGGCAGCACGCCGAAGGAGATCGTGTTCTGCAGCAGGCTCAGCACAAAGCCGATGCCGATGAAGGCCAGGAAGGACCAGGCCAGCTTGTGGTTGGCCGCCGAGCAGCCGATGGCCAGCGACGCATAGCAGCGCAGGCAGGTCGCGCAGGAGCCGAGGAAGAGCAGGACCAGGCACTCAAGGGCAAAGGCCGCGATGTTTCCGCCGCCGATATAGCGGAGCGTCTCCCGCAAAATCTTGCGCAGTTCTTCTCCACCGATGAGGCCGCGCAGGAAGTTCATCCGCGTCCCGATGGAGAGCATAATGAGCATCGCCGCCACGCTCAGCAGCGTCACAATGGCAAACCACACGAAGGAAACCAGGAGCTTGGCCCAGATATGTTCGTCCACGCTCACGGGCAGGGTCATGGCCAGATAGCCCTCATCCCGCAGCAGGTTCTTGTAAAAGCGCTGGATCATCAGCACCAGGGCCACCACGCCCAGCGCAAACAGCGCCAGGAAAAACGCGGTGAGGGTCAGGCTGTACATGACGCCGAGAAAGCCGAAATTCTGGATGCGGTCCAGGCCGCGGATCGACAGACCCGCCAGCACCGACAATAGCAGCACGCCGCCGATCAGCGGCAGCATGATGCGCCGCGTAGCCCGAAATTCATGTTTTATCAGTTTCCCTAGCATCTGAACACCTCCCTGAACAGCGCGTCCACACTCTTGCCATATTGCTCGCGCAGATCGTCCACGCTGGCCTGGAGCGTCACCTGGCCGTCGCGGATGAAGACGACGTCGTCCAGCACGTTCTCCACATCGCTGATCAGATGGGTGGAGATGATGACGCTGGCGTCCTCGTCATAGTTGCGGATGATCGTTTCCAAAATATAATCCCGTGTCGCGGGGTCGACGCCGCCGATGGGCTCGTCGAGCAGATAGAGCCTGGCCCGGCGGCTCATGACCAAAATCAGCTGCACCTTTTCCTTGGTGCCCTTGGACATCTGACCCACCAGCAGCTTATCGCTCAGGTTCAGCCGCGCCATCATGTCCTCGGCACGGGCGCGGTCAAAGTCCGCGTAAAAGTCGGCGTACATATCCATCAGCTGCTTGGCGCTCATCCACTCCGGCAGGCAGCAGCGATCCGGCAGATAGCTCACCAGCGCCTTCGACCGTTTACCCGGCGCTTCTCCGCAGACGGTGATGGCGCCGTCTGACGGGGTCAGCAGGCCGTTGCAAAGCTTGATCAGGGTGGTCTTACCGCTGCCGTTGGGTCCCAGCAGGCCCACCACACGGCCCGGTCTGACCGTAAGATTCACATTGTCCAGAGCCCGCACGCTGCCAAAGCGTTTGGTCAGGCCCCTGCATTCCAGGCAATTATCCATTCTCTTCCTCCTCACCGCTGCCCTCAAGCAGCTGAATCATTTCCTCCCGGCTGTAGCCGAGGCTGCCCATGGATGCGCGAAAGCGCCGGATATGCTCCGCTGCCAGCGCCGCCTTGGCCCGGTCGATCACGCCCACGTCCTCGGTGACGAAGCGGCCGCTGCTGCGCTGGGAATAGACCAGGCCCTCCCGCTCCAGCTGCTGCAAAGCGCGCTGCATGGTGTTGGGGTTGACCCCCGCCTCCAGCGCCAGATCCCGCACCGTCATCATCCGTGAGCCGGGCAAAAGCGCACCGGAGACGATGGCGAACTTGATCTGCCCCACCAACTGGGTGTAGATGGGCATGTCGTTGTCAAACTGCCATTTCAAACCAGCACCTCCTTTGTGTTATTGTATTAAGCGATTAGTACAATAACACAAAGGAGGCGTTCTGTCAAGTCTTTTTTCAGAAGAAAATGTTAAGATAAAAAGAGACTGTGAAAAAGTCGATTTACAAAGAACCAGCTTAAACACTAGTTTGTAGGGGCCGACGCCCTCGGCGGCCCGGCAGGAGAAACAAAATAAAACAGCAATCTCCGGCGAATTCGGACATTTTACCGTTTTCGCCGGAGACTTCCCTATCATTTTTCTTTGTGCTGCGCGGGCTGCCGAGGGCGTCAGCCCCTACATCCAGCTTCGGACTTCTTTCACAGCCCCGTTCAGTCTTTTATTCTTTGTCCTCGTCCTCTTCCTCCAGATCCTCCGGCAGCACGGCCATCAGATCCTCCTTGGTGGGCGCCTCCAGCTTTGCCACACGGTTGGACTGGCGCACGATCATATCCTCAAAGCAGTTGCGCACATCGCGGCCGTTGCCGAAGTTGTCGTTGCGGTTCTCGTAGAGCTCCGTGAACATTGCCACCGCCGCCTTCTCCGCGTCCTCGGTCAGCGTATAACCGTTCTTCTCACACTGCTTGCGGAAGATCGCCATCAGCTGCTCCCCATCGTAATCGGGGAAGAAGAAGTATTTGTTGAAGCGCGATTCCAGACCGGGGTTAGAGCTGAGGAATTTCTCCATCGGTCCAGTGTAGCCCGCCACAATGACGATCAGCTCGTCGCGGTGATCCTCCATGGCCTTGAGGATGGTCTCGATGGCCTCGCGGCCGAAGTCGTTCTCGCCGCCGGAGGAGAGGGAATAGGCCTCGTCGATGAACAGCACGCCGCCGATGGCCTTCTTGATGACCTCCTGCGTCTTCAGTGCCGTCTGGCCCACATAGCCCGCCACGAGACCGGAGCGGTCAACCTCCACCAGCTGGCCCTTTTCGAGCACGCCGATGGCGGCGTACAGGCCGCTGACAATGCGGGCGACCGTGGTCTTGCCGGTGCCGGGGTTGCCCATGAACACCATGTGCAGGCTCATCGGCGGCACAGGCAGGTCATTGGCCTGCCGGAGCTTACGCACCTTCATGAGATTGACCAGGTTCTTGATATCCTTCTTGACCTCCGTCAGGCCAACCAGCGCGTCAAGCTGGGCCATGAGCTCGTCGAAGTCCGGCTTATCGGCGGTCTCCTCCTTCTGCTCACTGCTCTGTTCGCCGCCGGAGGTCTGGGTCTGGACCTTGTGCTTTTCGATGAAGCTGGGCTCGCTGCTGGTGACAAAATCCAGGGGGTTGAGCCCCTCCTTGCTCTTGCGCACGCCGGTGGTGTCGCAGATCGCGCTGAGCTTATCGGTGCACTCGGTGATGAAGGCGGCCTCCTCATAGGTCACATCGTCGTCCACCGCGGCCAGATACAGCAGAATATTGGTCAGCATGCGGATGAAGGTGCGCGAGGCTTCGGTGCCGCGCTTGGCGTCGCTCTCGGCCAGGTTCCAGTAGAACACCGGGGGCAGGAACACCTCGCTCTCACACACGGAGCCGGTCAGGGACCAGAGCATCCACGAGGGCTTCGGCTGGCCCCGGGAATAGAGCTGGTTTGCCATATCCACATGGCGCTGGGTAATGCCGCCGGCCTTGCTCCACAGGCTCAGGGCGCAGTTGGTCATGAACTCATCCAGCTCCTTGGCCATGGATGAGCCGCCCAGACGATAGAACGCGTCGGTGTTGGCGGTGTAAATTTTATGAAATTCCTCCGGGGTGCGGGTCCATGTGGTGGGCATAGGGCCATCTCCTTTATCTTTCGTACTGTTTTATTATAGCGATTCCGTTTGGTAATTACAAGATCTTTTCCACGCTGTACATGCTCTCCAGCACCGCCAGCATCGGGCGGTTGAGCTGGTCGGCTGTCCAGATGCTGATGCCCGCCAGACCGTACTCCTCCACCAGGCGGAGCCTCGCGCGGGCGCTGCGCGCATCCTCAAACCAAACCACATGCGTCCGGCCCGCGGCATCGACATAGTTAAACCACGGCGCCTGGGCCACGGTATCATAGCGGATGGGCGCGCCGCGCGAGATGGCCAGGTTGATTGCCCCGGCGTTGGACAGCAGCCGCGCCGCATCGCCCTGTTTCCAGGGCAGCGTCCAGTCATAGGCGTAGTTGGAAAAGCCCATGAGGATCTTTCCGGGAGGGATCGCCGTCACAGCGTAGTCCAGCACCCGGCGGATGCGGTTGACCGGCGAGACCGCCTGCGGCGCGCCGTACAGATAGCCCCATTCATAGGTCATGAGGATGACCCGGTCGGCATAGCGGCCGTGGGCCTCGTAATCGTGGGCGGTGTACAGCAGGCCGCTCTGCCCCGCGCTCTCCTTGGGCGCAATGGCCGTGGACACCGGGCAGCCCAGCGGGTGCAGGCGGTCGGCCGCGCGGCGCACAAAGTTGCTGTACGCGTCCCGGTCGAAGGGATATAAGTACTCGAAGTTGATGTTCAGGCCGTAGTAGTCCTTTTCCCGGATGAGGTCGACGATCTCATCCAGCACCCGGTTCTGCACCGCCTCGTCGGTCAACACCGCGTGGCCAATGGCTGAAGAAAAGCCCGCGTTCTCGCTCAGGTTCGTCACCGTCAAAAGCGGCGCCACCCCCTCCCGATAGGCGCTTTCGATCAGGCGTTCATCCGGGATGGGACGGAGGTTTCCCTCCATGGTCGCGCTGTAGGAAAAGGGGCAGAGCGTGGTCAGATAGGGCAGCGTCTCCTCCAGTGTCGCCTGCGTCACATTGGGGTAGACATAGGCGTTGACCTCGATCTCCTCCCTAGGCCCCTCGCGGCCGTCCGGGATCACGAGACTCTGGCCGATGACCAGCCGCGCGGGGTCATTGAGCTGGTTGAGCCGGGCAAGCGTTTCCACCGTGGTGCCGTTGCGCCGGGCGAGCGAATAGAGCGTATCCCCGGCGCGTACCTCATAGATTTGCATAGCGTCTCCTTTCATGGGTAGCATAATCATGGCAACCCATTCTATTCCAAGGACAGGCCGCGATTGCAGACCGGCGGAGGCTGTGCTATAATGGCCGCATAAATCAATTACCCGGAGGTAACCATGGACTTTACCAAAATCCCCGAAAGAAATGAGATTCCCGAAGAATTCACCTGGGATCTGACCGATATGTTCCCCAGTGACGCGGCGTGGCTCGACGAGTACAACGCTCTCATGGCCATGCCGGAGACCATCGCCCCCTATGCCGGCACGCTGGGCGAGAGCGCGGCACAGCTGCTGGCTTTCCTGCGGCTGGACGACGAGCTGTCCGTGCGGCTGGAGATGCTCTCCGGCTACGCAAACTGCAAGGGCGACCAGGATCTGGCCGACGGCTTCTATCAGGATCTG
>JAFTGE010000037.1 GCA_017458085.1 Oscillospiraceae bacterium | reverse complement strand
GCTTCACGGCGTTCACGCTCGGCCTTCATCTGCTTCTCCATGGCGTTCTGGATCTCCTTGGGCGGCAGAATGTTCTTCAGCTCCACACGGTTGACCTTGATGCCCCAGGGGTCGGTGGCCTCGTCCAGAATGGCGCGCATCTTGGAGTTGATGATATCACGGCTGGTCAGGCACTGGTCCAGCTCCAGATCGCCGATGATGTTGCGCAGGGTGGTGGCGGAGAGGTTTTCGATGGCGAGCATGGGCTGCTCGATGCCGTAGGTGTAGAGCCGCGGATCGGTGATCTGGAAGTAGACAACGGTATCGATCTGCATGGTGACGTTGTCCTTGGTGATCACGGGCTGAGGTGGGAAGTCCGCCACCTGCTCCTTCAGGGAGACGACCTTGGCAATGCGCTCGACAAAGGGGAGCTTGAAGTGGATGCCCACGTTCCAGGTGGTCTTGTAGCCGCCGAGAAATTCAATGACGTAGGCCTTGGCCTGCTGTACGATGCGGATGCAGCGCACGCAGATCACGATCAAAACGAGCAAAAGAATCGCAATAAAGTAAATCATACCTGTTCCTCCTGATAATCCGATTTTCTGTCAACGATCAACTTAACGCCCTCGATGCGCAGCACCGTGAGCACCGCGCCCTTCGGCGCCGTTCCGTCCGCTTCGGCCATGCGCGCGGTCCAGATCTTCCCGCCTACGGTGACGGCGCCGGTGCCGCGGACATTGTCGATCTCCTCTGTCACGACGCAATCCCGTCCGATGGCCATGTCGGCGTTGGTGGGGGTGGTGTTGGCATTGACATACTTGCTGGCAAAGGGTCGTGTGAGCAGCAGACTCACAATCGAAACAGCGAAGAACCATACCAGCTGCAGCCAAAGCGGAGCCTTGAGCATGGCGGAGATCATCGCGGCAAGCGCACCGAACGCAAACCAAATCGACACCAGGCCCGGCGCAAGACCTTCCACCACCAGCAGCACAATCATCGCCACGAGCCAGATCGCAGTCATATTCATATGCAGCGGCGTATACAGCATAGTTTCTCCTTTCCGTCACACGGATAATCCGCCGACTTCCGGGATAATTATATAATGCCCGGCAAAAAACCGCAAGAGCTTTGCTTCGATTGTTCTTGAATTTTCGGTAAACAAGCATTTTCTCTCTTTACTTTTACAGTGTAATGATGTAAAGTGTAGCTGTACAACAATAACGGAGGATAAGGGTTCTTATGAATAAGCTTCCCAAAAAGCCCCGCAATCAGAAGATGTATGAGGCTATCTTGTCCCTCAGGGATATGGACGAATGCATGCGGTTTTTCGACGACCTGTGCACGGTGTCGGAGCTGATGGCCATGGAGCAGCGCTATCAGGTGGCTGTCTGCTTAAACGAGGGGATGATCTATAACGACATCCTGGCGGAAACCGGCGCTTCCAGCGCCACCATCAGCCGCGTCAACCGTTCCCTGCAGTACGGCAAGGGCGGCTACGCCGTGGTGTTCGACCGGCTGAAGGAGCAGCAGGAGTGAACGCCTACGGACAGCTTGCCCCCTGGTATGACGTGCTGACTGGGGACGTGCCCTACGCGCAGTTTGCGGATTTCTATGAGGCGGAGTTCGCTGCCGACGGCGGCGAGTTCCGCCTTCTGCTGGATCTGTGCTGCGGCACGGGAACGCTGACCTGGGAGTTGGCCGGACGCGGGTATGAGATGATCGCGGCCGACCAGTCGGTGGACATGCTGATGCGGGCGCAGAGTAAGGCCGCCGAGGCCGCCGTCACTCCCCTGTTTCTCTGCCAGCGGGCAGAGGAGCTGGATCTCTACGGTACCGTGGACGCCGCCGTCTGCTGTCTGGACGGGCTAAACTACATCGCGCCCGATGCGCTCGGCGAGGTTTTTCGGCGCCTTCACCTGTTTGTGAGACCCGATGGCCTGCTGATCTTCGATATCCGCACGCCGGACTTCCTGCGCGCCATTGACGGGGAAATCTTTGTTGACGAAACCGACGACGTGCTTTGCCTCTGGCGGGCCGACTTTGATGAAGACGCCGCAGCCCTGGTCTACGGCATGGATATCTTCTCCCGCCGCGGCAGGCTCTGGGAACGCTCGGGCGAGGAGCATGTGGAGTACGCCCACGAGCCGGTTGCGTTATGTAAACTTCTTGACGCTGCGGGCTTTGACAACGCCCATATTCGCCGTGACGGTCCCCAGGGGGATCGCGGCAGACTTTTTATCATTGCAAAAAGGAACAGGTCATAACCATGGATAAAATCATCCGAGCAACCGCCGGAGACGGCATGATTAAAATGGCGGTCATCACCGCCCGGGACACGGTCGAGCGCGCCCGCGCGATCCACGACCTCTCCCCCACGGCTACCGCGGCCCTGGGCCGTACGCTTTGCGGCGCATCGCTGCTGGGTCAGGCGATGAAGGAGGAGCGGGCCAGCCTCACCATCCGCATCAACGGCGGCGGTCCCATCGGCAGTGTGGTCGCCGTGGCCGATCATGAGGGTTATGTACGCGGTTACGTGGGCAATCCCCATGCGGAGCTGCCGCTGCGCGCCGACGGCAAGCTCAATGTTGGCGGCGCCGTCGGGCACGACGGCATGCTCACCGTCAGCCGGGACATCGGCCTGCGCGAGCCCTATATCGGCTCGGTGGAGCTGGTGAGCGGCGAGATCGCCGAGGACCTGACCGCCTACCTGCTGGAAAGCGAACAGGTGCCCTCCGCCTGCGCACTGGGCGTTCTGGTGGACACCGACCGCAGCGTCAAGGCCGCCGGCGGCTTTATCGTGCAGCTCATGCCCGGCGCGGAGGAGAGCATGATTGCGCAGCTGGAGGAAAACATCTTCCTCATGGATCAGTTGACCACCGTGCTGGATGAAGACGGAGAGCTTGCGCTCTTTGACCAGGTGCTCAAAGGCTTTGACCATCACCTGGTCGGCCAGTACCCGGTGGGCTATCGCTGCACCTGTACCCGGGATCGGGTAGAGGAAGCCCTGTCCACCATCGAGGTGGGCGAGCTGGAGGAGATCGCAGCGGAAAACAAGGACGTCACCGTCTCCTGCCAGTTCTGCGACAAGGTCTATTCTTTCACGCCCCAGGAGTTGCTGTCCCTGCGCCGGAAAAAAGAAAGTTAAAAAAATTTCGCAGAAGATATTGACAAATTCCGGATTCTTTAGTATTATTACAAAGCTGTGACGCGGGAGCATAGCTCAGCTGGTTAGAGCACCTGCCTTACAAGCAGGGGGTCACTGGTTCGAGTCCAGTTGTTCCCACCATGTTCTCCCTCACAGGACCCGCCTC
>JAFTGE010000054.1 GCA_017458085.1 Oscillospiraceae bacterium | reverse complement strand
GGTCGGCGTCCGCCCGCCGCGCGGCGCCGCGCAGGGTGATCAGAGCCGGCGCGCCGGGTCCCGCACCCACAAAATGAACCATGATATTCCCTCCAAAATAATTCCGAAAAAACAAAATGACGTGCCCGTAATCGGCACGCCAAAGGCAGACGCGTCATCCGCGTCTGTTTAAACGTGCTTCCGGTTCCGGCAGAAGCACCGCCCTTCCCCATGTATCTGACTGATCCGTTCAACGACGGCTTCACAGTGACCGACTCGCCGGGAATTTCACCCGATTCCATGCTCCGCTTTCCGCGGGCGGAAAGGACGATGTTAATACAATTGGATTTACAGTATACAGCAAAAGTCGGGAATTGTCATCTGTTTCTTTTGGGAAAAATGAAGAAGCCCGACGGCATTTGCCGTCGGGCTGGGGAAAACGGATTGCCACGGCTCCTGACGGAGCCTCGCAATGACAGGGGGTGGGATCATTCGCGGTTTTTGAGGATCTCGTTGGGGCTGATTTTGCCGATCCGCCGCACCAGCAGCACGCGGATCAGGAAATACACAGCCATGACGCCCGCAAACAGCGCGCCGTAGATCCAGGGCTCAAAGTACAGGTTGATGGCACAGGCCACGTTGGACACCAGGTAGGGGTACATCGCGTCCATGATCACCTTGCACAGCGGAATGGAAAGAAGCGCGCCGAGGGTGATGAGCAGCGTATTGCCGCTTAGAAACAGTCGGCCCAGCTCCCGCCGCCTGTAGCCGAAAATTTTGAACAGGGCAATGCTCCCGGCGGAGCGGTCGATCATCACCTTCATCATCAGGTACATGACGATGGCCATGATGGCCGCGGAGGCAATAATCATGGTATAGACCATGCTGTACATAAGGTTGACAAAGACGTCGGCGGCCTTGACCACATCGGCGCGGGTGCTGACGCTGTAGAGCCGCCCCGGATCAATGTGCAGATCGCGGTCGGAGAATACCGTATTGTAGTAATCGTCGGAGGCGCCGAACAGCTCGCGCATACTGTCGAGGTCCATGAACACAAAGAAGGCCGGGGCATAGGTCACCACGCCGTCCACCGTGAAAGCGTAGGCGCGGTCGTTATTCTCGTCGTTGAGGATGAGCTGGTCGCCGGCCTTCAGGCCATACTTTTGCGCCATGGCAGAGCTGATCTGCACGCGGTTCTGGCTCTTGACAGGCGCGGCGGCAAAGTACGGATTGCCCGGCTCCAGGCCCAGCACCGTTACGTCCAGATTATAGCCCAGCACCTCCTTTTTCAGCGTCTCGGCATAGGCCGGGCTGCCGCCCGCGGGGACCTGCTCCTCCGGGTATTTGTAGAGGTACATGTACTCATAGCGGGTATCCGCCACGTTGTCCTGTCCCACGTGGAGACAGAGGGTATAGGCGTTGATGCCGATCATCATCAGCAGCAGGCACACAAAGATACCCAGCACCACGCCCAGGGCGCTCCGTCCCTCCCGCAGCAGCTGACGCAGCTGGAAGCGCCGGATATAGCCCATGTCGTGAAGGTCGAGCTGGGACACGTCCCGCCGCTTCTCCTCCCGCCGGATCATTTGCAGCGCGGGGACGGAGAGCTTTCGGCGGATCACCACGAGGTTGACCAGCGCCGCAGTCAGCGGCGGCATCACCACGCCGTAGAAGATCACATAGAGCTCGACCACCGTTTGCAGGCTTGGAACGGAATAGTACGCGTACGTGTCCGCCGTTTGCAGCGGAACTCCAAAGCGGCTGTAGCCCAAAGCCGTGCCGACCGCCCCGGCCAGCAGGCTGATAAACACCGGCAGCACCAGATAGTGCCGCAGCAGCTCGCCCCGCCGGACGCCCAGCGCGTACAGCGTGCCGATGACGCTCTGCTCGGTCTCGATGCCGTGGATGACAAACACCGAGATCACATAGGTCAGCAGCGCCATGATGATCACGCCCGCCGCCAGGCTCGCGTCACGGGTGATGATGACATCGTCCGTGGCCGCGCCGATGCGGGGATTGTCCCCCGCCGGGACAAAGGAGCGCATATTGTTCAGATCCGGGTCCAGGTACTTTTCCGATATCTCCTCGATCACGTCCCGCAGTTCCTTCGAGCCGTCGGAAAGCTTCCGCCCCGCCTCGCTCAAATCCTTGAGATCCTCCCGCGTCTCACGGGGCAGGTAGGAGCTCAGAAGCGGATAGTCGTCGCCCGTCAGCCCCTCCTCCAGCTCATCCAGCACCGCGCTGAGCTTGTTGTTGCCCTCGGCCAGGTCCTTCGCCCCCTGGATCAGGTCGTCCCGCTTGCCGAAGTTTTCGTCCCAGTATTCCCGGAAATAGGGATCAGCCACCGAGGACGCCTCCAGCTTCCAGGACTTGAGGATCTCCCGCAGCTCATCGTCGGTCAGCCTTCCGTTCAGACGGTAGGCATAGAGGTATTCCTCCGACTGCAGGCTTTTGCCCGTCGCGGCCAGGCGGTCATAGAGCGCTTCGGTCACAAAGGCGGTGCCGAAATTTGCGCTGTCAACCGTGCTGTCGCCCATGGTGCGCAAGGGCGCGTCATAGTCCGGGGTGGTGGCCACGCCGCTGACCTTCAGCTTCATGCCCGCGACGCGGACCGTGTCGCCCGGCGTGAGGCCCTTTACCTCGCAATAGCGCTTCTCCAGCAGGATCTCGTCGGCCGCAGTCGGCAGACTCCCGCTCTCCAGCTCGGCAAGATCAATATGCTCGCGCAGCTTGAAAACGCGCAGCAGGCTCCCGTCCGGGAGCGTCATGTCCAGGTAAAACATCGGCTCCAGCGTCACGCCGTGGCCCTCCAGCTCGTCAAGCTGCTTCGGCTCCAGCGGGATAAAGGTCGTGAACTGCCCGTCCTCCACGCGGTTTTGCTCCGCGTGCCGGGCCGTGCCGATGATCACCGTATCCGCCGCGCCGATCAAGCTGACCACCAGGTACATCGACAGCCCAATCATCAGCGCCAGCGCCAGATAGCGCAGCCAATGCCGCCCCAGCTCGCGCCAGATTTTTCTGCGTAACAGACGCTGCATATCAAAGCTCCTCAATGTCCGCGGCGCTGATCGGCCGGGCGTTCACGGTCTCCTCCACGATCCGCCCGTCGCGGATGGTGATGACCTTGTGGGCCATCTGCCGGATGGCGCTGTTGTGCGTCACAAGCAGGATGGTGGTGTTGAAGCGGCGGTTGATCTGCTCCAGCAGAACCAGAATGTCCCGGCTGGAGGCGGAGTCCAGCGCGCCGGTGGGCTCGTCACAGAGAAGCAGGCTCGGGTTTTTGATCACCGCGCGCGCAATGGCGCAGCGCTGCTGCTGGCCGCCCGATATCTGGGCGGGGAATTTTTTCTGGTGCTCCGTCAGGCCCAGCGTTTCCAGCAGACTGTCCATGGGCAGCGGCGACTTGGACAGGTACTGGCACACCTGAATATTCTCCCGCACGGTCAGGTTCGGCACCAGGTTATAAAACTGGAAGATGAAGCCCAGCTTCTCCCGCCGGTATGCGGCCAGCGCGTCCTGCCGCAGGCCGACAAGCTCCGTGCCGTCGACAACAATGGAGCCGCTGTCGGCCGTCTCCAGCCCGCCAATGCAGTTGAGCAGCGTCGACTTGCCGGAGCCGCTGG
>JAFTGE010000053.1 GCA_017458085.1 Oscillospiraceae bacterium | reverse complement strand
TGTGCTGTGCTGTGCTGTGCTGTGAAAGCGTAGGCCTGTAAATCCATGCCTGTCAAGTCCGTTCTTTAGACAATATAGGATATTGATTATTATCGAAAAATCAATATCCGTATTTGACCAGGCTCTCACGAAGTGAGAGGCGTGTTCGGGCGAAGCCCGACTTCTTGCGTGAAATACAGATTTCTTCCTTCATCAGATACAGTAATATTTGGTCAGGAAATAGGTCCTGTCCCAGTCAACAATCTTCATCGTGTTTTCCTTTTCCGCACGAACATTGAATTCGTCGAAGACCATCACCCGCTTGTTCTCGAGGTCGTACAGCGGCCACTCCTTCGCCTTGCCGTCGGGAGACTGCTCCGCACTGAGGGACGGATTGCCGGTTTTGGCGAACTGGACCCACATTTTGCGAAGGGTCCTGGAGAAGGTTTCGTCAAATACCCTTCCGGTTTCGGCGGACATCTCAGGATGATTAAATACGGTGGCAAGCTCGATTGCGTGCCCGCATTTCATGATCGGATCGGGAGATTCCGGCGTAAAGTAATAGGTATACGCTTTTCCGCCGGCTTTTGTCTGTTCCTCAGACAGTCTGATGATCGGCGCATTGAACCAGCTTTGGCTAAACAGCCGGCTGTCTGGTTCATAGCTGTCTCCCTTCACGTCATTACGATAACTGTCGATCAGCGCTTTCTCCTCCTCCGGCAGCAGGGCAAGCTTTCCTTTTTTCCGCCTGGTGACCCATTCGTCCCACCCATCCAGCCCGAAGCTGTATACAAAAAAGTCCATTTCATCCTTGTTGCAGCCGACAAGATAATCGATGTCCTTCATCGCGCCGTTTGCGCAGGCTTCAAATGTTTCCTTCGGCAAGTGCCTGCCGTCTCTTTCCGGGAACTGATACAAGAAGAGCAGAGAGGAAGCCGTCTCCAGGAGCTTTTCGGCATCGATCTTCAGGAGATCGGCAACGGTACTGCAACCGAGTGCTTCCATCAGTTTATCGGTGCACTCGATGGCTTCTTCCGTAGATCTCGTAAGATTGATCGAACCGCTTTCGGCAATGACGCGCCTGAGGTAGGCGTGAGATCCCTTGATGAGCGGAAGCAGGGTGCAGCTTGCGGCACCTGCGGATTCACCGAAGATTGTCACATTACTGGGATCACCGCCAAAGCCTGCAATGTTCTCATGAACCCATTTCAGAGCCATGATCTGATCCAGAAGTCCTATATTCTGCGAATCCTGATAGTCTTTGCCGTCCGGCAGATGGGACAGGTGCAGGAAACCGAAGACGCCGAGCCTGTACGCGATTGTAACGACGATGACGTCCGGGTTCTCTTTTACGAAATTATGGCAGTCAAACATCGGATCGACCGTGCCGCCTGCTTCAAAAGCGCCTCCGTGGATCCATACCATAACAGGCTTCTTTTCATCAGACGCTTCATCCGACTTCCATATATTCAGGTAGAGGCAGTCTTCATCCATATAATAAAGCGACCCCGTTTCCAGCTGTCCGTTCCCATAGGCGCTTTTCGCATTGTAAAACGCTTCATATACGCCGTCATCCGGAACAGCCTCCACCGGAGCCTTCCAGCGCAGCTCACCGACGGGCTGCCGGCCGACATAGGGGATTCCTCTGTACATGACGACATTCTCCGTTTTCCTGCCGACAAAGGTCCCGTTGATGCATTTGACCGCCAGCGTCCTGTCATAATCCGCGTCAGTGATCCTTTTGTTCTCTCCGCCATATTGCTCCCACAGCAGTGTTCTGATGTCATCCAGCGTTTCCGGCTGTTTTACGGTATCACTCATTTTTCCTTTCTCCTTTCTAAAGCTGCTTTTTAGTTAACCTTCCTGCCGCTGAAATAAACTTCACTCGGCTTGTTCTGGCTGAAGCCCTCATGCTCGGCTGTGAGCAGATCGTTGTCGAACACCAGGAAGTCGGCGTCCTTGCCGACGATGATGGAGCCTTTATGGTCCTCGATGCCCAGCTGCTTTGCGCCGTTGATCGTATAGCCCGTGATCATTTCCTCAATGCTCATCTGCTCACTGACGGGAGGATATGCCGCAACGGTTCTGCTGATTTCGGAGGTTCTGGTACTCTCGTTGATCCAGCGCGTCATGCCGACTTCCATGCCGAGATAGGGACTCCAGTTCGTAAAATCACCATAGTGGATATCGTCGCAGGACCAGGTCACATTCGCGCCGCTGTTCCAGACCGATTTGCAGCGGTACATGCTCAGCGCGCGTTTCTCACCAAGCAGAACGCGCCATGTCTCATAGGGATTGCCGCCCATGTTGCCGGCGTGCCACCAGGGGGTGTAATTGGCGTTGACGCCGAGCTTTGCGAAGCGATCCAGGTCTGCGTCATCCTGGACCTCCAGGTGAGCGCAGGTGACCTTCACGCGGTACTTGTCACCCAGTGTCTTTCTGGCCATCTCCACGCCGTCCAGCACGTTCCGGGACGCACCCTCACCCACGGTGTGCAGATGAAGATCCAGCCCCGCCTCGTTAAGCCGTAGGAGAAGGTCTGCGATCTGCTCTTTATTGAAGGCTGCTGTCCCCTTCTCATGGTTGTCCTCATAGGGCGTGACCATGGCGGCGGTATGAATTTTCAAGGTACCGTCGTTAAAAATCTTTAAGGTATGGACCTTCAGATGATCGGTGTCAAACTTGCGTTCGAAACGCTTCAGCTCCTCCAGGGCTTCCGGCACCTGTCTCGGCTGCGTGATCACATAGCATCCGTCAATATAAACCGGCAGCTTTCCCTGCCTGTCAAGCTCGCGCAGGCGGGTATAGATCCGCTCATGGAGCTCGTTGCATTCCGGGATGCCTGCGTCAAAGACGCCGACCACGCCGACTTTGACAGAGTAATCGATCCAGCGCAGCAGCGCCGCGTCAATCTGCTCATCTGTCAGCTCCAGGGCTTCATCGAGAAGGAAGGGTATTTCCGCTGCGGCTTCAAATACATTTCCGGTCACATGCCCATCCTTGCGCACATAATAGCTGAGTCCGGGCACCGGGTCCACAACGTCGTCTGTAACGCCGTGCCGCGCAAGGGTCCTGGAGTTTACCCAGACGCTGTGCGCTTCCCCTTCCAGGATCACGATTTCGGCGTCCGGACAAATCGCGTCGAGATCTTCCTTGGTAATGTCGTCGCCGTGGAGGAATACGCGCTCCAAAAGGAATCTGTAACGATTCCTGCCGGGATTGCTCGCGATGTAGTCCGCCATAAAATCCAGGGCTCCCTTTTTGCTGTCACACGCGACGTAAGGGCCCATATCCGTGTACTCGAATCCAGTGCCCATGGTTACGTGGACATGGCTGTCAATGATGCCCGGCATAATGAATTTGCCGCCAAGATCGGCAACCTCGCCCTCATAGGCCGCAAGGCCCGCCTCATCACCCACATAGACGAATTTGCCATCCTTCACCACAAGGGCGGTTGCCAGAGGATTGTCCTTATTCGCGGTAAAGATTTTTGCGTTTTTCATAATCATATCTGCTTTCATGCCTGTTTTCACCAGCCTTTCTTTATATTTCATATTACTTACAGGTGTAGACCCATTCACCGCCAACCATGGTGCCAAACACGGGAGCGTCCTGAATGTGCTCCGGGCTGCATGCGGTAATGTCCGTTCCAAGCACGACCAGATCCGCCTCTTTACCGACAGTGATGCTGCCCAGCCGGTCGTCGCACAGGAGCTGATATGCCTCGTTGATGGTGGTCGCCTCGATCATCTGCTCGATGGTGACGCGCTCGCCGGGATTATGCAGGGTCTCCAAACGTCCGGGAAGCTGACGGATCACGCCCTTCTGCATACCGACCAGCGGATAAGACGGGTTGATGACGGGGTAGTCGCTGGCGGAGGTCACCACGACACCCGTGTCGAAGAAGGACCTCATGGGGAGCTGGTTCGCAGCGCGCTCCTTGCCTATATTGGCCACGATCATGGGGTCGAATTCGGGCGTCTTATCGAACCAGTGCGGGTCGGTGACCGCTACGACGCCCAGCTTCGCCATGCGGGGAATGTCCGCCTTGTCAACGACCTGCAAATGGGTGACGGCGTCCCGATAATCATGCGATCCGGTCTCGGCCAGCGTCCTCTCGATGGCGTCCAGCGTCATGGCCAGTGCGCCATCGCCGATGGCGTGGACGTGCACCGTGAAGCCGAGCTCGTGGGACCGCTTGAACACCGCCGTCAGGGTCTCCATGTCGAGGCGCAGCTGCCCGCGATACTGATGCTCCTGAGACCAGGGATCGGTGTAGGGTTCCTTCATATAGGCGGTGGAGGGATTGCCCGGAAAACCACCGTCGAGCTGGATCTTGATGTTGCTCACTTCAAACATGGGGCCCTTCGTCCTAACCCGGAGCTCTGCGGCGTGCTCAATCTCCGCCATGGTGTCATGACCCTCGGCCTGGAATACCTGATAGGCAGCATAGACGTGCATTTTGAGCTTGCCCTCCACATCCAATTCGTGGCAGGCCTGCGCCGCGTTGTCGGTGCCGTCCCAGTTGATGATGGGATCCAGGACCAGGGTTTCTCCATGCGCCAGATATTCCTCCTGATAATACAGGAAGCCCTCCTTGTACTGTTCCACTGTGAAAGCGGTGAGCGGCTTCAATAAGTCCATGGCGCCCTCGCGGAAGTAGCCGTTGGGATTGCCCTTTGCATCCCTGACGATGATGCCGTCGGAGACATCCGGCGTATTCTTATCGATGCCCAGGCGATCCATGGCGGCATGGTTCACCCAGTAGGAATGATGACCCATGTCCGCAAGGACGACGGGCTTGTCCGTCACACCGTTGAGCAAATCCGCGGTGGGACCGTCCGGCCCCATATCCGGCGTGGGGACGAACCCGGCGCCCTGGATGACATCCAGCTCCGGGTGCTTCTCAGCAAATTCCTTGACTGCGGCAAGATGATCCTCCAGAGTACCAAAGAGATTCAAATGTACCGTAAAGAGTGCCTCGGTGCCACCGGGGCCGACGTGGCCGTGTCCTTCTCCCAGGCCTGGCAGAATCATGCCGCCTTCATACCGCAGTTCCTGTGTGCCCTTACCGATGTACGCTTTTGCACCCGCTTCGTCGCCGACGTAAACAAACTTACCATCCGAAATCGCCACAGCCTCAGCCTTGGGCTGAATCTTGTCCACGGTGTAGATGTTACCATAGATGATTTTGTCTGCTTTCATGTTTCTTTTCCTTTCTGATATTTCGTGATAATTAACCTAAAATCGAACGTAAAGTATCCGTACACGCTTTAGTCTTTATTCCGTAGGAGATTGCGGCCCTAAGCCTATACCACTATATCGGATGAAAGAAGTAGAAACGTTTCGAAAACGAACAATACAGATACTATCGCAAATTATATAGCCGATAATTAACTGGCTTCTTGCTGCTTGTTCTTCGGACCAGGTTTTTTTCTGAGACTTCCGTCTTTATTGTATGTTCCTCGTTTATAGCCCACAGGAACACCG
>JAFTGE010000052.1 GCA_017458085.1 Oscillospiraceae bacterium | reverse complement strand
GTTGCCACGATGCCACCCACAAATGTGCATAAAGAAAGAGCTGTCGGAGAACCCTTAATCCCCGAAAGCCCTTGATTTCAAGCCATTTTACCGTTCTGACAACAGCATTTCTTTGTATCAATTCTTGGGTTTACATTTCGGCATAGATTCCCGCCATGCTCCAATTGGGATTCTTCATAATGAGATCCGTGTAATAGTTGCACTGGTTCTGATAACTGCTCTGCTGTTCTTCCTCCTCATCGGACACCCGGCAGTAAGCGGCCACGCGCTGCTGGCGGATGGAGGCCGCTCTTTGCAGCTCTGGCTTTGCCGGGATCACGATCACATTTCGGGAGGTGCTCATGCTCATTCACTCATTTCTATGGTTTGATTATTCTTTAGGATCAATTTAACTGTATTGATTTCCACGCTGATGCTGGCCACAGTCTTTCGCAGCAGTTCGGCGGACAGTTCTTCTATTGATTCAGCCTGACAGAAGATGCGGCGAAGTCGCTCCGTTTCGTATTCGTCATCGCTGATCATACGGTATTCCGCTTCGGCTTGCGCTTTGGTAAGCTCGACAGCGCGATCCTCATCAATGGGCTGCTGATTCATCACCGCTTCAAGCTCCCGCTGAACGCGGAAGTGGCAGGTTTGATCGACCGGCTCTGAAATCGGATGCTGAATGGTATCCGGATTGTTGATCAGATGATTCATCGCTGCAAGGATTTTGGCCTCTACGCTTTCTTCTGCTCTCTCTCCTCCGAGGATGCGGATCATTTTCTGTGCCTCTGTCTTTTTGGGGACGCCTTGACGCCCTGACCGCTGACGCTGAACAGCATTGTAGAGCGCCTCGGTTATGATCTCCGGATACAGGGCATCGCCGAAATAGCGTTGATCCTGGAGGATACGGTCTACCATATTTTTGTTCCATGGCTTGTCTGTATCATAACGGACGTCGGTTCGGGCATTCAGCTCCGAGGCAATCGCCTGCAGCGACGCGCCTGCGTTATAGGTCATGTAGATCCAGTTTACGCAGTTTGATTCCTTTGGCTCGGCTTTCACCTCGCCGTTCTCCATGGCATACCCAAAGGGCAGTTTCCGTTTTCCCATCACCGCTTCATCCTTTCGATTCGTTCTTTTAGCCGCAGCCCGTTTTTCATTTGGAAGGAGATATGCTCGCCGTCCTCCACAATGATTCGATCTACAAGATCGCTGAACAGTTCAGCGTCAAATGTATCTATGAATTCAGGTCCTTCGGCAAGAATGTCCATCAGTTCCTCTGTCTGCTGGACGGTTTGATCTCCCTCGGCCTCCAGAATGCGGCTCTTTTCCTGTTTCGCCTTCTGGAGCTGCTCCGCGATGGCGTTGCTGCGGGATATAAAAACATCAGAATCAACAAGCCCTTGCTGCTTGAGCATGGACAGAAGTTGATTCTGATTGGTGAGATCCGAGATTTGTTTGTTCAGTTCGATTACATCGAGGCTCCATAGCATCCTGCGGCTTCTGATTGTCAAGTGGGTCGAGATCATGTTGCCGAGGATCGCTTTGCCGTGATGTTTGAGTTTATAATAAAGCCAGCAGAAAGCATCTTCTATCGTCTCCGTAGAGACAGAGGGCATTCCGCACTTCTCTTTGCTTTCAAACCGATCTTACTTGGGCTCCACTCCCCTATTTCGGAGCCTTTCGGAATATTCAGTCTTTGGAGCTCAGACGCTATTTCCTTGCGGTTATAGCCTGATAGGAAGCGGTCAAATATCTGGCGTATTACTTTTGCTTCCGTCTCCTCAATGACCAGTTCTCCTTCAACCATACGGAATCCATAGGGAGCAATGTTGGTAAATGCTTTTCCGTATCTGTTATTGAATTAATCTGTATCGATTCTGTGTCCGATCCGTTTTCTCGATCACAGTCAGTATCCCGAATGTTAACCCCACAAGATTATTTTGCCCGGCCATAGTTTCTTCCCCTGAGGCTTATGTGTTCTCTTTCACATGATTTTCCGATTGATAAATTTCCCTGGAACGCTGCGCTTGTCCGGTAACGCATAATGCCCCAATTGAATGGCCTCCTCCAGCATGGATACAGCTGCCTGTGCCATGCGCTCGGCAGGGTATTCATAGCAGATCGGTGCCGGAGACAGATAGCGTCTTTCACCGTTACAAGCGCATACAACGACCTGGACTTCATCCAGCTTCAGCCCACATAGACGCAAAACACGGCAAACCATCGAGTAATCCGCCGTGTCCGTCAGAATCAGTCCGCAAGGGCGCGCTTTTTTCAAAAGTCTCGGTAGTTTTTCCTCAATATCTTTGGCGTTCACCACCGCCTCCGCCCTGGAATCGAGCGCCAGCTCCAGCCGGGCACAGAAAAATCCGTTGAGCTCCTGTGGCGCGTCTTTCTTGGCCCCGTGATGAACCAGCAGAACCTGCTTATACCCGGCTTCGTACAGACTTTTTGTCACCGAATAGGTATAGTCGACCGCGTCAAAGGTCACACAGCTGTACTCTCGTGCCTCCGAACCAAGGCAAACGCACGGCACATTCAGTCCGTCCAGTTCTGTCTCGTTCGCCATGACGGCCAGCACGCCGGCGACATTCGTCTGTGAATCTGTCATCAGACTGACGCCATACCCGCTGGCCGCAAGCCATTTCAGGGCACTTGAGATCAGTTCCGCAACGCGAACCATGCATCAACCACGCATGGCGTCCATCATTTGAATGACAATCCGGCTGGAATTGTCCGCCGCAAGATCGCCCATGTTGTCAATGCTCTCGTGGGCGTTTCCGTCCGCCTTGTCCGACATCGCCCGGATCACAACAAACGGCAGCCCGTACTGCGTGCACACCGCCGCGATGGAGGCGCCCTCCATTTCGCAGGCAATGGCGTCAAAATCCTGCTGCAGTTTTTGGACATATTCCTCGGAAGACACAAACTGATCTCCCGTGGCGATCGTCCCCTTGAAGACATGCTCTTTGCCCACCACCTGAACGGCAGCCTCAAAGGCAAGATCCACTAACTCGGGATCACAGGCATAGAAGTCTTTTTCTCCCATTTCTTCCTCGGCAACGCCGCTGGACCAGACAAAGCCGTCGTTGGTGATCGTGCCGCAATCGTGCTGCACCAGGCGTGTCGCGATCACCTGATCCAGGACCTGCGTCTCATCGCCGACACCGCCCGCGATCCCAGTGAAGATTACCTTGGAGATCGGATAATTATTCAGCATGGCTGTCGCAGCGGAGGCCGCCAGAACCTTCCCGATTCCGGAGCGCATGATGACGACTGGTTGCCCATGCAGCGTTCCCACATGGAAGTCAACGCCGCCGATGGTATCCACGTGGTCGATCTCCACCTCAGAAAGCAGCAGCGCTACCTCGTTATCCATAGCCGAGATGATCCCGATCCGCTCCTCCACTTCTGTCTGCGCCTGATTTCCACAGGCCGCAAGTGAAGTGACCATGCATACAGCAATCAAAAGGCAAATCAGCTTTTTCATTTTATTCTCTCCTAACCCCTTTGTTTTCTTTCAAAGTTTTTCCGGCTCGGGGAAATGCGCGTTGCCCGGCTCACCCGATCCTCATTCTTCTGTTATTTGGCAACCCGTATCATGTTGCGGTTATAGCCCGTCGTTGTGAGATACGCCTTCTCCTTTTGCGCATTCAGCAGCCCGTTGATGACAAAGCTGCTCAAGCCATCGATCTTCAGTTCCGGATCGGTTATATCGAAGATCACGCCGGAGTCGCGTTCGATCAAAAGGACGGAGTTCTTCTCAAAGAAGAGGGAAAGTTCTGCCTGCAGCGGCTTTTTCCCGTTTTTCTCCAGAATCGTCAGCCCGATTTCTTCGGCAAACAGCGCCGCCTTTGTGGCCGTGCTTTGTGAATATTCCCGCTCTCGAATCGCCGCATCCACACGTTCGGAGAGCTGCGCGCAGCTTTCCGGCGTCAGGGTATCCTCTATGACCACGATGTCCGTGCTCGAAGCATCCAAGAGATAGGGGAAGCGCGCTTTGCCGTAACGGAATCTAATGAACAGGAAAGAGAGCGCCAGCGCGATCAATGGCGCAACAGCAAAAGCTGCCCACATGCCGGTATCTCCCAGTAGTACTGACCCAAGGATGGGGAGAACAGAATAAAACACGCCGTCCTTCAAAACAGTGATCCCTACAGAGAGCCAAACATGGTCGATCAGCATGTAGTATGAAGTTGTCAGCGACACTGCACTGCAAAATACCATACCCAGCGATGCAATACGCACTGCTTTCACAGAGGGGAGCAGCGCATCTCCGCCGCTGATCCCAAACAATCCGCAAAACTGCTTAGCGAAGAGAAAAACGAGAAGGTTGGCGATCAGTCCTTCGACAAGCGCCGCCTTGACCGCAGAGCGCATCAGTCTCCGGATCATGACATGGTTTTTCTCGCCCAGATAGGTTTCCAACAACGGCTGAACAGCCAAGCCGACGCCGTCCATAACGACGCCGAACTCAATCAAACCGACCACCACTGCCAATGTAACGTGGCCGGATTCCCCATAGTGAGCTGAGACATAGCCGATCAGCACATAGTCCGTCATCGCCCAGCAGAGATAGATAGCGGCGTCCACGATACTGAATTTCACACTCTGCACGAAGTCGGCAAAGGACAAATGCCAGACGAAATGCAGTGTGTTGCTTTTGCGGAAGAAGTGCCACAGGATTGCCAGGATTCCGAGGGTGTTTCCCAAGATCGTTCCGAGGATAATGCCAAGCATCCCATATGAGCGTGCCAGGACGCCCGAGAGAATAATGTTTCCGCCGATCTGGAGGACATAGGAAACACTGTTGCAAGTCTCATCCCCGTCTGTGTAAACCATCTGGGTCAGATAGTTGACCATTACGCTGAGCGCGGCGTTTAGCGGAGTCCAGCGGTAGTAAATAAGCGCGAGTTCGTAAATCTCGCCCGTGACCCCGTTCGCTTTGAAATACGCATCCCGGCAAAGAACCAGCAGCAGGGCGCTGACCGCAGCAATGGCAGCGCTTACAATCATTCCCTGGCCGTAGATCTCATCGGCGCGGCGCTTTCGCATGGCGCCGATCTCCCGGCTGTAGAGGATGCCCGATCCAATCGAAATGACAGTCGAGAAAAAGGTCACAACACCGGTAACTGGCGTGATCGCGTTGATGGCCGCGACGCCGGTTTCCCCGATGAAATAACCTGCGATGATGCTATCGCACAGGAGCATGATGTAAAGGACTGCCATGGTAAGTGTGCCGGTCAGCAACATCGAACGAAACTTTTGCTCGCAAAAGCCCATCTTTTTCACGCCTTCACCTCCGGGCCTTCACGCTTGTCAGCCAGTTTTTGCAGATAGCTTTCCATTTTGAAATCTGCGAGCCTCCGCGGGAAGCGTCCACTGACCCGCCACACGATGCACAGGTTTAGCAAGAGCGCCGCCAGTTCACCGGCAAGGCCGCCCAGACAGAAGCCCACCACGCCGAACAGCTCCCCCAGCAGGAGCTTAAAGCCCAGCGGAAACACAAGCGCTTCGGCGAGAAACAGGATATGCGCGGGGATATAAGCCCCAACGATCTTGTAATAACAGACAAGCTCTGAATTAAGCATATAGAACACAAAACCGAGCGCACAGGAGACGGTGAGCCAGACAGCGCTGCTATAAGCCACTGGGTCATCCCCTATGAGAAAAAGACCAGTCAGCAGTCGGGCCAGGAGCAGGAGCGCCGCCGTAATCAGCAGAGCACCGACGACGGCACCTCTGGTAAGACGTTTTGCGACATCCGCCAGTTCTTCATCCACGTTTTTCGCACCCTCGTCAGTGGTCATGCTGACGCGTTTTCCGACCTTCTCACCCAGCGTCGTGGTTACCAAAAAGCTAAAGCCGACGCAGATCACTTCCGGGAAATTGTCGATCGCTTCAAAAACCCCGACACCCGCGATCACCGATTCCGAGAAGTGCGAGAGCAGATAAAGATTTTCGATCAGGTACAAAATGCCCACGAAGCCGTATTCCATAAAGTCTGGCAAGCCGGTGAAAAAGGCGTCACGAATATCCGCAATACGAAGCCGAAGCGCGGTAAAGGCAGCCCGTGAGCTCCTGCGGCGAAATACAAAGCAAGAAAAAAAGATATGGAGATCCGCAGCGAGCAGGCAGATGATGTTCACTGCCATATAGCCCGCCATGGAAGGATGATCAAGGGTCACAAGGACGCAGCCGGAGAGCATGGTCCCGTAGAGAACAAGATTTGTTATCAGAAGCTTCCGACGCTCCTCAAAAAACAGAAGGCAACATGAAATGCTGAACAGGCCCTGGGGTACGAAGTTCAGCAGAAACAGCGAATAGCACTCTCGGCTGAGGCGCGCGAGCGTTTCGCTGCCGTCGTTTGCGCCGAGCAGGTCCAGCATCGGCGTTTGAAACACGGCAAATATCAGCGTCAATATGGCCATCACAAGGAGGATCCATGTATAGCCGGCGTTTTTATGGCGATTAAAGGCCTCATAGTCCCCGGCACCGTAGTCCTTGGCGCAGACCGCCTGCACACCGTTGTAGCCCAGGGCGACGAGCGCACTGGCGACCATCACGCAGAGCATGACGATCTCATAGGCCGCCGCGCCCTCCGCGCCGACAAAACGGGTGACGAAGAAAATGTTGATTAAGTTTTTGATTACCAGATCCATCTCGGCGATGAGGGCGAAGAACAGGGCTTTGCCGCTTTCGCGCCAAGTCTTGAATCGGTCATCCATTTGCTTGTTCATAATACGATTATTTCTGACTTTCCAACTGTATTACCGCTTGAGATACTCCGATGAAACGGGAAACTCGAAATAAATGTCCGGGTACGGCTCGTTTTTCAAAGAGAAGTGCCACCATTCGCAGAAGATAGGCTGGAATCCGTTGCGTGTCATGGCGTTTTGCAGGAACATCCTGTTGGCGTACTGCTCCTCGGTAACTTCTCTGGAATCCGGGTGAGAAACCTCACTGAACAGGTCAAAGGGGCTGCCCATGTCCAGCTCCTTGCCGGTGCGCATATCCAGCAGCGTCAGATCCACGGCGCTTCCCCGACTGTGAGAGGACATCTTTGCGATATAGCCTTTCTTGAAAAGCTCCTGTTTCTCCAGCTCCGGGTAGAAATAGGGCTTCATCCGCAGGTCCAGATCCTCGATGCCCCAAAGGACAAAGTTCCGCACCGCACAGGCGGGGCGATAGGCATCGAACACCTTTAGTCGGTAGCCCTGGGCGTTTACCTCGCCCGCCACCGCTTTCAGCGCCCTTGCCGCCTCTTTTGTCAGCAGCGCGACGGGCTCCTCATAGCCGTTGATGCGATCCCCGACGAAATTATATGTAGAGTAATAGCGGATCTCCTGCACGATGCCCGGCACGAAGTCAGCCAGCAGTACAAACCCGGAGGAATCCATTGTTACATTCTTTTGGTAGTCCATCTAATCCGCTTCCTTTCGGAATGATTTATTCCGGCCATTAAAATCAATGGTGGATACTTATGAAAGTACCGTGATGTTGCTTCGACCCCAAAGCTTATACTTTGGTGGAAAAATGCATGATTACATTGTTCGTTTCCAGCGAATGCACATATTTGATATCCGAGGCCATACCGCCCAGAACCTTCAATCCGAGATGCTCACCGGGATCTGCGGCTCCTTCGCTGAGTGTCATGGCGATTTCGCGCTCCACGTTGAAGCTGGGGCAGTTATCCTGTATACGGATGATCAGCTCCTTCGGGTCGTATACTACGCGAAGATCAATGCCGGGAGACTTTTTGCATTTGGGGAAACCGTGCCGGATCGTGTTGACGGCCAGCTCCTCAAAGCACACAGCCGCCTCATAGCCGGTCTGCTTGTCGATCTTGTGCCCTTTACAGAAGAGCTGGATCTGCTGGGAAACCAGAGACACATCTTCCTCATCCCGCACGTCCAGGAGGATGACATCGCCCGGAGAACGATGGAAGTTTTCGGGCAGCGCCATGTAATCCTCCGGCGTTGGGATCGGCTTGCGCTTGGTGATGGCGTAGTACAGCCAAACCGTTGCAAGGGAAAGAGAGTCACTTAAAAGAACACGCGCAAGAACGCCATACGGGCCGAAAGCTGCGCCGAGGACATAAGCGCTCAGCACGACATAGATCAGGGAGGTCATTGCGGTCAGCAGTTGCATATTCCTCGTGCGGCCAACCGCCTGCAGATAGGTGATGCGAGGACGAACTAAGCCATTGATCGGCGTCTGCAGGGCGATCATTCGCACCGCGAACACCGTCATATTCAGCAGTTCACCGTCCTCGGAAATATATAGCTTAGCAATGAGGCGTGCGAATAAGAAGAAAATCAAACAGATCGCACCGCAGAAGATGACACAATAGCGGTGTATACACTTGCCGGCCTCGCGGATGCCCTCGTCGTTCATCTCGCCGAAGAGGACGCCCACCAGCAGGACGACCACCGCGGGCTTGACGATAAGAGTGGCCGTGAGTCGTTTCTCATGTATGGATGCTCATGTGATTGGCTCCTTATAGTCCTCTGTCCAACAAATGTCTCGTGATGTCATGCGGCAGGGTCAGCCCTGACGCATGACAGTTCTTTCTACAGTGTGATCGTCTGTCCTTCTCTCGCATAGGAAGCATTTTCTTTCTCCAGCTTCTCTTCACGCGCTCGGAGGAGACGGTCTGTGCTTCTATAATCATGGTGGATAAAAAGCAGGCGTCTTATTTGAGCCCGCTCCATGAGCTCAAGCCCTTTCTCCGCTGTGGAGTGTCCGAAGCCCTTTTTTCGTTCGTAGTCCTCTACGCAAAACTGAGCGTCATAGAGGAGCAGATCGGCATTTCTGGCAAAGGCGGCAAGGCGCACGTCGCTGTCCTCGCTGTGCTCATAATCGGTCGCATAGACGAGCGTCTTTCCACCATAGCTCAGCTTATAAACCGCGCAGCCTCCCGGATGATGACCCGCCATGGCCTCTATACGCAAGTCGCCGACAGCAAGGCATTCCGGCAGGCAGCGCAGATGCAGCCTTGCCCCGAGGTCATCCAATCGCACAGGCCAGAAGGGCGGCGAATAGATCCGATCCAACTGCGTCCGGGCTGTCTTCTCATCCGGGCAAAAGGGCACATATACTTCAACCTCCTGCCCCTTTTGAGAAAGCAGAGGGGACATTCCGAGGCCGATCACATGATCCAGGTGCAAATGACTTAGAAGGATCACCGCCGCTTTGGGACAGGTCTCCGGCGCGGAGAGCAACCCGCTTCCCGCGTCAAGGAACACTGTTTCCTCGCCTGCCCGAACCATATAGCAGGAGGTATTGCCGCCGAACTGTACATAGTCAGGGCCGCTCATCGCGATAGAGCCGCGCGTGCCCAGCACGGTCAGTTGGAAATCAGTCGATGCCATGTTCGCCTCCTTTTGTGCTCCCGGCGCATATCCGACCGAGCCAGCCGGAAAAGTCTGGCGGCTTAGCCGTAAAGGTGATCCGGAAGAGTTTCCCTTCCCTTTGGGTGAGCTTTGCATAGAGGTCGTCTCCGATGTCCAGGCAAATGTTATCCAGCACAGCAAGCTCTGCCTGGGTTTTCAGAAGCGCCCCATCCCTGGAGATTGCAAGAATATTGCCCTCCAGCAGGACTTCTCCCCTATGCTTGCCCTCCAGACGGGTAAAGCGTACCGGGTAGGGAGTCGCCAGAGTTCCTAATTTTTCGCTCACCGTATTCAGCCTGAGGTCATAAGGGGCTCCAATGCCTATAATATCCGCCAAGAGGATCTCCCCCGGCACCCCCTTCGGGGCAATAGGCAGGGTCTGCCGGATTTCCAGCATTCCTCCCACAGCCGCCTGTGTCCCCGGCGAGACCAGGATTTGTCCTGCTGTGGTATAGCTCTCAATCCGCCCGGCCAAATTGACCGCGGCGCCCAACACGCCGTATTTGGTGCGCTTTTCAGAGCCGATATTGCCGAGTATCATCTCATCCGTATTGATTCCGATGCCCATGGCCAAAGGCTCATAGCCGTGTTCCAAGTTCCAGGCATTGACCTTACCCATACGCTTTTGCATTCCGATAGCCGCAGCGACCGCGTCGACGGCGTGGGATTTTCTCCAGGTCGGTGCGCCGAAAACAACCAGCATTCCGTCGCCCATGAATTCAATGAGCGTTCCGTGATAGTGTTCGATCTCCTCGTACATCTCGCCAAAATAATGGTTGAGCATCGCAATGAGATCCTGTGGCTTCATCCGCTCTGATAAGGCAGTAAAACCGCGCAGATCACTCATCATCACGGTGAGGGTCTGCCGTTGCCCGCCGAGCTTCCATCCGCCGGGCGAATCCAGGATCTCCTTCACCACGTCGTCGGACAGATAGCGGCCAAAGGTCTCCTGCAGAACGCGGTTTCGCAGCTCTAACTGTCGGTTGAGGCTCTGTATCCTCTCCATGGCGCGAACGGCATCCCGCATTTCCGTCAGTTCCGTGATATCGCTGATGACCAGGATTACGCCGACCATCTCTCCCCCATCATGCAGACAGCTTGAGACAACGCGCAGTTGCTTGACGCCCCCAGCCGTCTGATAAGGCACATAGCTCTCCCTGCGTCTTCCCTTCTCGTAGACCGCATCCAAAACGCTCTGGATGAACTCGTCATTATTCTCGCCGTCAAAGAAGACCCGGACAAAGGAATTGCCCACCAGCTCCTTTTCTTCCTTCTCAAGGATCTCCAAGGCCGCGTCGTTAGCCAGCTCAATCATGCCGTCAAAGCGGATCGCCATGACGCCCTCGGACATATCTGTGATGATGCCGTTGCGAATGATCTGATCGCGTTCCATGCTCTCTTTGCTCCATTCAAGTTCGGCTTCCGTCCCAGATGGAACGGAAGCCGAAATGCGTTTAAAAATGGCCATTAAACATGAAGGGATCGGGGAAGCATGCCCCGTTTTCCATCTGATAGGCCGTGTTCATCACGCTGTCATAAAAGGCGAGGTATTCTTTGACCTTCTGTAGCAGCGACTTGCTGCGCTTTTCCGGCTCACTCGCTGTCTCCTTCAGGCTCTCCAGCACCTTGCAGGCAGCCTCATAGTCCTCCGTCCGGTCCCGCAGGCGTTGGCTGAGTTGCTTCATAATGGCCAGTAACCGCTCAGGCTGTCCCTTGAAGAAATCGGAAAACTCGTCCGTTCCGATTTCCCGAAGCTCTGTGCCCTCCTCCATGGCAACTGCCGTGGCACTGCGGGGATAGCTCTCGATCATACCCATTTCACCCAGGAAGTCACCAGCCTTGAGAACGGTTAGTTGTGTCTCATTTTCTGTGCCGTAGCCTACATAAACGCCGACACTACCGGAGAGGATATCATACATCTCCCTGGGAATATCACCCTGGCGGAAAATAACATCATCCTTGTTGAAAGTTTTATTACTCATTTTGCAGCCTCCTTTTCAGACAGCTCTTTGATGCTGCGACAGACTCTCACGAAGTCATCGGTTCTTCTGCGAAGGTTGTGGCTCATCTGCTGCATGACCATAAAAACTCTGGCCGGATTCTTCTCAAAGAATTCGCCAAAGCCCACCTCGGTAATCACGGCAGCAGAGGTGTCGTTCTCCATAGCAACTGCCGTGGCTGAACGGGGCGCATGCTCCAAAAGCCCCATCTCTCCGAAATACTGATCCGTAGAGTACTCCATCAGCAGCTTCTGCTCCGGTGTTCCGTAGGCTGCGTAGACGCCAATTTTCCCGGAGTAGACATCATACATGCAGTCGCCGGGATCGCCCTGTTTGAAGATAACTTCCCCTTTTTTGAATGTTTTGATTTCCATACTGGCCTCCTTGTTGTTTCTTATCGTTTTTTCTTATTCTAAACGGGTCTGTCCAACAAATGTCTAACAAGGAAAGGTTTTTCTTTTTTCAGAAAGCTCATATACCGAAAAGTCGAAGGATAGAGTCATAAAGCTCCTCATGCGCACTCACAACGCTCTCGCTGCCGACAGTGAAGCGTCGCCCGCTCTCAGAGAGTGCACAGCAGGCGGCTGCATATCCGCGCACGCTTTCCGGCGTCAGGGCTTTGAGCTGCTCCATATAGCGGATCTTCAGATCCTATGGCTCACCGCACAGGTGTGAGGTGAGCGTCAGGATGGCTCCGCTCAGTGCTCCTTCCGGCATGGCATAGGCGGAACAACGGGAGAGGATATAGCCATCCAAGCCTTTTTCACAAAATAACAGTCCGCGCATCACACAAGCGTCACAGCGCAGACAGAGCCTGCGGCGGAAAAGTGGTTCTATCATAAATGTTGGGGTGGCCCAGCCTCTCGGCTTCGCCACCCCAACATTTATGATAGGATCTGTATTATTCTTCACTGACCGGCACCCACTCGAAGACCATGTCGTAGCCGTTGGCCGACTGATCCTCGTGCCAGGTGAAGGTGCCGTCATTGTTGAAGACGATGCTGCCGCTGCCGTCTTCGTATTCCGGCTCCTGGCTGACGACCTCGCCGCTGTCGTCATAGGTGACGATGGACTTGGTGCAGTTGGCGTATTCGATGGTCAGCGTGTCCGTGTCAAGCCGGCCGACGATATCCCAGCGAGCCAGCTCCCAAGCGCTGCCGCCCCACTCGATGGTGATCCAGGCGTCCTCATTGCCAAAGCACTCCACCGTGGCGTGCGCTCGCTCGCACTGGTACTCGCCGACGAAATTCATGACGGGATTCTGCCAGTCCGGATCTTCCTCGAATACGGCGACATAGTCCGCGCTCTCCTTCAGCAGCACGGTGACGACCGGCTCGGTGGAGAAGTCATCACCGTCCTTCGTCCACTTGACGAAGAGATTCCCTGCCGTCGGTGCGGCGGCAAAGGTGTACACCGCAGGCTCGGGCAGGTTGAGCACCGCCGACTGGAAGGGCCACTCCGGGTCAAGCTCCGGCACGGTCTCGCCCTCCTCATAGCCGATCATACCCCAGCCCTCGATATTGATGTTGACAAAAATGGTAGCCGTCGGCACCTCAAATGGGGTAAAGTGATAGCTCTCGCCGCCATCGACCGTGAGAAGCAGGCCATCCGCTCCCTCCTCCGAGAGGGTGACAAGGAATGGCTCGGCACTCTCGTCCCATGCGTTTAGATCCCCGCGCAGGGTGCTGCCCTCCTGGGTGAACGTACATCCGCCCCAGAAGTCCCCCAGCGCAACGCCGACATACCAGCCGGGCTCGTCGATGTCGTCCATCCAGGTTACGGAGAGCACATTTTCATTTTCATCCTGAAAATATCCCTCGCGCGTCCATTCCGCCGCCGTTTCCGCCGCGGGTGTCTCCGATGCGCTCTCCTGCTTCGCTGAGCCGCAGGCAGCCAGCGCCAGGAGCATAAGCGCTGCCAGCAGCAGGCAGATCGTTTTCTTCATTTCGTCCTCACTTCTCTTTGCTTCAAAACTTTCCGTCCCGCCTGCGTTCGCCGCGCGGCGGGGAAAAGGCGCGAAGACTCTCCGCTTCACGCCTTTCTTTTCGCGGTATCAGAATTTGATCTTCAACTGCTGGCCGACGGTCAGCATGCTGGGGTCCTGAATGTTGTTCCAGCGCATCAGCTGGTCAGGCGTCACGTGGTACTTTTTTGCGATCTCAGCCAGGCTGTCGCCGGGCTTGACGCGGTAGGGCAGGATGGTGCCGCCGGTGACGGCGTCCATCTGCTCGTCGTCCATGAGGACCTTATCGATTGCCATTTTGTTTTCCTCCATTCTGTGCTTTCTTGTCTGCGTGTTCAATGTAACACGTCCTTCGTCACACAAGTGTCACACGGCTCACGCGAAAAACTGACCGCAGACCGGGCAATTCTCGTAGGCAAGGGGGACTTCTGCCCCGCAGGTCGGGCACCAGAAGGCCTCATAGGTGCTGCCGTCGGAATTGTAGGAGACGTGAGTCGGGAAGCCTTCGTAATAGCTTCCGGTCTCATAGCCGTAGCCGCTCTGATCGGGGATGATCAGACCCATGTCGCCGTAGATGTCCGCCTGATAGATGGTGGCGTTGCTGGGATAATCCGTGTAATAGACGACACAGGGGGCGCCCTCATAGAAGTTGCCCTCCACCGAGCAGTTCCAGCTGTCCACATACACCTGGGTGCCGTTGGCCAGATCGATGGCATATCCGCCGCCGCCGGAATAGGCGTTGCCGCTCATAGAGCCATAGGTCGGCGTGGGCGCGGGCTTGCTGCCCTGGATGACCACATAGGTTGGGTTGTTCTTGGAGCCGTCCCAGTACACGGTGGCCGGCGCGCCGGAGTAGATGTCCCCGTCCACGTCCACGATGTTCCACTCGGCGAGGACGTCGATGCCCTCGTCCAGCCAAATGGTGACATAGGTGTACTTGATGTCAAAGACGCTGCCGTAGCTGACGCCGCTTTGCGGAGCTGGCGTCGGGCTAGAACCGCTGACATACATATAGGCCGTGCTGGTGCGGGCAGTCTGCCCCTTGTAGTAGAAGGTGCAATAGGCGCCCCAGCCGCCGACGTCGAAGATCAGGTTGCCGACACTGAGCGTGGTGCTGTAGATGCCGGAGACGGACACACCAGGATAGGTGCGGGAGAACTGGTCGGGCGTGTACTCCACACCCTCCGGAGAGACAAACGTCCACGCCAGGGAGTCAAATACATTGGCGCAGGCGACGAACTGCGCCGTGCCGCCCACCTTCTTGCCAGACTCATTGGTCGGATTCTTGGTGATCTCCAGATAGGCGGGCTTCGGCTCCGGCGTCGCGGTGGGCGCGGGCGTAGCCGTGGGTGCGGGCGTGGCGGTCGCCTCGGGCGCATTCAGCGCGGCGGGCTTCGGCACGGGGAAGTTTTCTGTTGCCTTCTTCACCCCCATAAACACCGCATAGCTATTTGTCAAGCGGTTTATATCCTTTGCGTCGTCCGCGGTCAGCCACTCAAAGTTGGTGCTGCTCCGATCAGCGCCGTCAAAGGCAAGCACACCGGAGGCGTTGTACTGCTCAGGGGTGATTTCATTGCCGTCGGCGTCCGTGTGAGTCGTCGTGCGTGTACCGTTTTCCACGACAGTATGCTCCACAGCAAATGCCTCATAGCTGATAACGCCATCCTTCAGATGGAAGGCGCTCTTGCTGGTGTAGACATCCGTATCGGACAGAACGATATTGTCATAGAACAGATAGTTCCATGTATCGTCGGCAGTCACACGATAGGTGTCGGCACTGTCGGTCATAATGTCCGGGAAGGACTCTTCTTCATCCTTATCGACAGAGCACTCCGTCAGTGCACTGCGATCCGCGCTGACCTCCCACACTTTCAGGTTGGTAGAGCGATCCTGGGGATGCTGAGAGGCAGCGATAAATTCCAGGCTCCCGTCGTGGTCCAGATCCGTGACCGCGTAATACCAGGGCAGCTCGCCCGCCGGCTGCAGAAGCTTATCTATATTATCATTGATGAGCTTGAGCTGGGCGTCGATATCGCTCAGTTCGCTGGCCGCGACGGGCGCGGGCTGCGCCGCGGTCTCCACGGCCTCCACAGCGGCGGGCGCGGCGGCCGGCGCCTCCGTGGCTTGAGGCGCCGCGGGGTTGGTCTGGGCGGCGGTAGCGCCGCAGGCTGCCAGGCTGAGCATCATGACCACAGCCAGGACGATACTGAAAATACGTTTAAACTTCATTTTTGTTCTCCTTCTTCAAAACCCCCGCAGCATTTTGACTGCGGGGGTACTTGAGCCCTGGGGTCAGCGAACGATCGTGGGGAAATGGTGAGCTTCTGGCCAACGCTCAGAACGTTGGGGTTCTTGATGTTGTTCCAATCCTGGATCTGCTTGACGGTTACGCCAAAGCGGGGCGCAATGCCCGTCAGCACATCGCCGGAAGCGACCGTGTAGACGATGTAGTTGCCATAGTTGACGTAGGTGCCCTTGGCATACTTCTGCCAGCCGCCGGCGCCGCCGGTCACTTCCTCAAGCTCGCTGTCGTTGACTTTCACTTCATCAGACATGATTATATCCTCCTTCATTTTTTAAGAGATCCGGCAAACGAATTTCGTTTTTGTCTCTCTTGTTTACGTGCTCAGTGTAACAAATAAAGTATCACACATCTGTCACATAGTCTTTTTACCACAGGCTGTCCAACAAATGTCCTATGAAACGGGTTCGATTTGTGCACACTTTGTAAAAAGATTTTTAACTTATTAATTGCTTTCGCATGCAGCCTGCTTTTTCCGGGCGTACAGAACGACCGCGGCGGCAAACAGGGCAACGACAAGCACCGCCGTGACGGTACTCTCCACACCGAAGCCAACGTCATAGAACGCGCTGTCCTTGGCAGCCTCCAGATGGAGGAAGGAACCCTGGGAGACGATACCGGAGTTGGGCAGGCCAAAAAGGAAATTCTGCGTAAAATTCCACGCGGTGTGTATGGCGATGGCCATCCAGATGCTGTCGAGATAATAGACGACAAAGCTCAGCGCAAGCCCGATGCAGACGATCCCCAGAAGAGACAGCGCCGTAATGCCGGGGTTTGCCAGATGGAGTGCGCCGAAGAGCAGCGCGTTGACCGCGATGGCGAGCCAGACGGGATAGCGCTGCCGCAGCGCGCCCAGCATATAGCCGCGGGTGACCAGCTCCTCCGCGCCCGACTGGACGCAGACGCACAGCAGCGCGGCGAGCAGGTACAAAAGCTCAAAACGCCCGACGGAGAAATCAAGATCCCCATGCAGCCAGGCGACCAGGATGCAGCACCCGTTCATCAGAAAACCGAACAGCAGACCCAGCGCGAAGTTTTTCCCGGTGTTCCCCCGGCTGCCGTGCTTTGCGGAGAGGAAGCCGCGGAAAACATCCTTTGCAAATTTCGCGCAATACAGGAGTACCAGCGCATCGATCCCGATGAACGCCAGATAGTCAAAGAGGAAAATCACGCTGTCGCTGGCATTGGGCACCAGATGCGCCACGATATCCATGAGCACAAAGCCGATTAATTGGCCGACGAAGATGAATGCCACCGCCAGCACAAGGACAAGCAGGATAAAATGCCGTTTCTTTTTCTTCTCCGGTGCCACAGAGTCCAGCGCTTCTTGTTCATTCATAGAAAACTTCTCCTTACAATTCCGCCTTACTATCGAGCAGCGGTTTGAGCTTCTTCGGGCGAAGGATGAACAGGGTCGGCAGCAGATAGATGACGCCCCATGCCAGGATGCCGATCAGAACCACTTTCCCTGTCAGCGCGCCTCCGCCGTAGTTGAGGATATTGTTCAGCGCCTGCCCGCTGGCACGTCCCTCGGAAATCAGCAGCGTCAGATCATACAGCCCGTGAAGCGCCATCATATACCATATGTTTTTGCCGGTGCGGAAGTACACGGCGCCGTAGAACATTCCGGCAAAGGCATTCACCCCGGCCTGAAAGACAGCGGGGAGAAGGCCGTTGCCCCGATCGACGTTGATCAGATGGGCGCAGCCGAAAACCAATCCAGAGAGGACGATCGCGAGGAAAACGCTGCCGAAGCTGTCCTCGCCGAGGCGCTGATGAAAGGCCCGCTGTATAAGCCCTCGGAACAGCACCTCCTCGCAAAAGCCGATCAGCACGGCCTGACCCAGCAGGCAAAGCCACTGGGCGGGCGTGGCGGTGGCCTCCAATATGATGGGGATATCTGTGAGGCCGAAATAAAGGATCGAGGCAATCAGAAGTCCCCCGGACGGCCAGCCTTTTTTCAAAAGCGAGGCGTCACAGTGAAAGAGCGCTGTCTGCTTGATCAAAAGCACCGAGGAGAGCACCAGGATCGCAAACACCAGCTGCGCAAGGAAATTACTCAAAAATGAGTCCGAAACAGCGGCGTCCAGGATCAGTCCCGCCAGGTGATACAGCTCAATGGTGATCACCGTCACCACGATGGCCAGCAGACCGTCTTTCCATATTTCTCTTCTTGGCATACGATTTTCACTCCTATTGTTCAAAAATGGCGCAGCGCGGCTTCGCGTCAGCCCTTCAAAAAGCTTTGGATTTCTTCTTTCCGACGGCCGTGACGCCCACGCAGCCGAGGGCGGACAGGGCGAGCAGCGCCAGCCACCGTCCAAGAGCGGCCTCGTCGCCGGTCTTGGGACTGTTTGGCGGATTGGTGCCGGGCGTCGGGCTCGTGCCCTTCACAAAGCGCACGAGCAGCGTCTCGTCCCGGTCGACGGTGACGGTGTAGACCCCGTTTCGCAGCTGGGAGAGTACGTCCGTCCCGTTGAGCGTCAGCGTGGAGACCGCGTAGCCGGCGTTCGGGCTGATGACGAAGCTGACGCGCGTGCCGGGCTCGACCTTGAAGGAGCCGACGGTCGGGCCGGTATAGGTCTTGCCGTTTGCATAGACCTTACCGTAGCGCCCCACGTCCACGGTCACCGTGCAGGGGATGCCGAGGGACACCGTCTGCACCTGCGGCGGGGTGTCGGCAAAGGCGGACGGCGTCAGCGCACACAGCACGAAGCAGAGGAGCAGGGCGCACAGTATTCTTTTCATGGGGCAACCCGCTCCTTTCGTCAAAGCGCTTTACGGCTCAACCGGGCGGGGAAGGCCATCCGCCGCGTCGTCGATCTTCAATACGAGCTCGGAGGAATAGGTGACCGGGGTGGTGTAAACCCCGCCGTCGGCGCCCTCCCAGGCCGACCGGGAAATCACGATATTGATCTCGTTATAGCACTGGTTATTGTGGGTATCGCTCCAATACTGGGAGGCGATCACCTTCTCACCCGCGGCGACCTCTTCCCCAAAGGCGTTCAGCTTGAAGGGGAGCGTCTTGCTCGTGTCCGTGCCCAGGGTGAAGACCCCGGTGTGGACGAGGCTGGCGTTGATGGTGCTTTTGGGCGGGATATGCTTCGGATTGTTGATCTCGCAGTCGTCATGGACGATGTCGGTTTCGTCGGTCAGATACGGAATGGTCTGATCCGCCGGGATCACCAGCACCCAGGAGGGCGTTCCGGTGACGGTGGCCTTCACGGCCTGCTCCCCTGTGGTCGAGGCTGGGCGCGCATCATACTCGTCGTCCGCGAAGGCGGTGACGCTCAGGCTGCACAAAAGCGCAAGAGCCAAAAGAAAACTGAGTATTTTTTTCATCCTGTTCTCCCCTCCTTTATCCGTTGGCCTCGACGAGCTTGGACGTATAGTCGATCTTCCCCTCATAGCTTCCGCTGGGCGCCATGTCCCACTCGCAGGACAGGACCCAGGCATAGGGGGCGTTATAGGTTTCGTCGCCCTTCGTCTTGGTCCCCACGATGTAGGCCTTGCCGGTCTCCAGCGTGTCGTCGGTATTCCCGCGGTTTAAGACGGCCTTGTCGCTGAGCACATAGTCGAGCTTAACGGAGCTGTCTGTCGTCATGGTCATCGTCC
>JAFTGE010000006.1 GCA_017458085.1 Oscillospiraceae bacterium | reverse complement strand
CAAGGAGGCGGCGGAAACCGGAATTGTGCCGACCCTTGCCACTCTCCGGGTAAAGGTGCTGGTGCAGCCTGAGTGTAAGGCGCAGGAGATCGCGCTGTCTCTGGAGCTGTTCACCACCGGCTCCCTGGACATCTTCGGCCATGCCAGCAATGTCAATCTGGACAAGCGCGTGGTGGTGTTCAATATCCACGACTTGGGCGAACAGCTCAAGCCCACCGGCTTGCTGGTCATCACCGACACCATGCTCAACCGCGTCACGCTCAACTGGCAGCGCGGCAAGCGCACCCATGTGTTCATCGACGAGTTTCATGTGGTGTTTGAAAACGAGCAGAGCGGCAACTTCTTCACTTCCGCATGGCGGCAATTCCGTAAGCGCAACGCCTATCCCACCGCCATCACGCAGAATGTGGAGTATCTTCTGGACTCTGTGCAGGCCAGCACGATGGTGTCCAACAGCGAGTTTGTGGTCATGCTCAACCAAGCGGCCAATGACCGGGAAAAGCTGGCAAAGCTCTTGAACATCTCCAATGAGCAGATGAGCTATGTCACCAATGCGGACGCGGGCTGCGGCCTTATCCGCTATGGGCGCGCTTTGGTGCCTTTTATCAACCGCTTCCCCAAGGATACGGAGCTTTATAAACTTATGACGACAAAACCCGGTGAGGGTGTTTTTGGAGGTAATTCACCAACGGATCGGTTACATACAAGTGAATTGGCGCAATGGCGAAATCAAAGGATCGGTTTTGTCCTTCAAGAGTCAGCACTAATTAACTCTTTGACAGTCGAAGATAATATCAAACTGCCTTTCCTTTATGCAGGTTCCGAAAAAAAGAATTTAAGGGAAAACGAGAATTTTGAAGCTGTCATTAGTGCGATTGGGATTAAACCTATACTAAAAAAGAAACCGCTTGAATGTTCCGGCGGGGAAAGGGCAAGAACTGTATTTGCCAGAGGGATCATTATGAAGCCTCAAATTATTTTGGCTGATGAACCTACGGCTTCTCTGGATATGGAGAACCGAGAAAAAATTGTAGCCTTGCTGTTTGAACTGAACAGAGAATTTGGCACTACTATTATTACTGTAACCCATGATTTGGAAATTGCTAATCGTCACGATAGAGTAATTCATCTTGAAAGGAGTAAATAAAATGGGATTTTTCGCAATGATCGGGTCAATGCTGCTGGGGATACTTTTTGTTGTCCTCGGAATTTCTCGTAGAAAGCAAAAGGTTTGGCCTATTGTACTTACGGTACTCGGAATAGTATTTATTCTTATTGCGGTTTACTTGGGATCAAATGAAGATTGAGGATTATGACTCCACGTTTTTCAATCCCAAATATGTGAAAGCCACAGAAAGAAAGCCCATCGAGGTATGGATCGTTTCTGTGGGACGGCATGAGGGATATATCCCTTCAGATTAATGGATTGAAGCTCAACATTTGATGGCGGATATTGCCGAGCGGCATAACCGGCCACACAGGAGAACAAATGCTCTGCTCTCCGGCCTGCTGTATTGCCCTCTTTGCGGCAAGCCTCTCCGTGTTACACCCGAATCCAATCGTTGGACAAATGGCAAGCCACGGTTTAAGTATGTATGCTCCGGGTTTCGTAAAAAGGCTTGCACATTTAAGGCCGTGAGCGGCGTTGAACTTGACGAGTTTGTAGTGCAGAAAATAGCCTCGATCAGTCAAGAGAACAGCGAATACTATCACGACATCTTTGAGGCCAAGCTATCCGAATATGTCCGTTCAGATGCAGAGGATCTGGAATATACAAGGCTGAAAAAGACGATTGAAAAGCTCAATGCGGATATAGCTGCACAGGTGCGTAATCTGCGTGAGGCAGACGCAGCCGTTCGCAAATTCATTCAAGAGGATATATCGGCTCTAACGCAGGAATTAAGCAAACAGGAAAGCGCGCTCCAGCGTATGAATGATGAACGCAGCAACGGCGTGGAGCTGGCGCAGGATATAAGCGAAGTCCGACAGAAGCTGTTTTCCTTTGCGGAATTTGCAAAAACCGCAAAGCCAGAGGTTTTAGTCACGCTGCTTCAAACCGTTGTGGAGCGAATTTATATCACATACGACAATGGCATTCCGCAATGCCACATTTATTTGAAAGGCTGTCTGAAAGAGGATTATACGCCTCTGTTCGGCACAGCCGAATACATAGGAATTATCATGGTTTTGCCTATGTTCAAGACTATGTGTGATTCTGATAGGGGTCGGAAATACGATCCTCTCATATATGGATATGGCGCAATATGAAGTGGCTCCATATTTCAACCTGACCAATCATATCACGATACCGGATCATCTGGTGATCAGTCCGGATACACTGGCCGGGATGAATGCGGCAGATCAGAGGGCGCTGCGTACCGCATGTCAAAATGCGATGAAACAGTACTATGAACAGAGCGCAGCAAACACAGCCGCCGCGCTTGCAGAGGCAAAAGAGCTGGGCGTGACGATTGTCGATCCGGATATCGATGCTTTCCGTGCGCGCTGCAGTGATATTTTGACAGAAGCTGCCAATCGGTCTACTGTAACCCAAAATGTTTATACCCTGATCACCGCCCGTGGCGTAACGGCTTTCGTAGATGACGCAGTTGCCCCCAAAGACGGCGGCAGCAAGCTGACCTTCACCACCGGCGGCGAAGCCGGCACCTACTATGGCTTCGGCAGTGTCCTGGCCCAGAAGGTGAGCGATGTCACCAGCACCAATGTCACCGCCATCACTTCCGGCGGCTCCGCTGCCAACATCGACGCCATTGACATCGGCGACGCCCAGCTCGGCTTCTCCCAGTCCGACGTTCTGGCCTATGCCTATGCCGGTGAGCGCACCTTTGAAGAGCTCGGTGAGATCCAGAGCTTTTCCATCGTCGCTCCACTCTATATGGAGCAGGTCCAGATCGTTACCCTGAACCCCGACATCAAGACCGTTGCCGACCTGGCCGGTAAGTCCGTCTCCATCGGCGCTGCCGGTTCCGGCGTGTATTTCAACGCCATCGACGTCCTCGGCGCCTACGGCCTGACCGAAGACGACATCAAGCCCACCTACCAGTCCTTCGCCGACAGCGCTGAGGCGCTGCAGGACGGCCAGATCGACGCCGC
>JAFTGE010000051.1 GCA_017458085.1 Oscillospiraceae bacterium | reverse complement strand
GTTCCTTATGGCTATAAGCTGGAGAATCACGGGCGAATCAACAAGCGTAACCGGGAAGTCGGTGATCTTGTGGTTGACCAGGATGCCGCAGAAATTGTCCGCCTGATCTTTTATAAGTATGTACATGAGGGCTTCGGAGCACAGCGCCTGTGTAAATACCTCGCGGGGATGAACATTTACAAGGAGAACGGCGAAAACTTTCCGAATACAACAATCAACCGGATCATTAAAAACGAGCTATACACAGGCGTTGTACATAACGGAAAAGCCAAGTCCGAAGTGATCCCGGAGCTGCAGATCATTGACCGGGATACCTACGAGCGAGCGCAGAGAATCATGCAGGGAAGGAGCCAGCATCACAGCGATATTCCCCTCAATCTGAAGGGCAGCGCACTCCTGGTGGGCCGGATTTACTGTGGCCACTGCGGAAATCGGCTGACCCTCACGACCAGCGGCAGAAAAACCGTGCATAAGGATGGCAGCGTAACACATGAGCTGCGCCCGAGATATGCCTGCCACTATAAGCCCAGGCATCCGGGCGAATGCGACGGACAATCCGCCTACGGAGTGAAGAAGCTGGACGGCATAGTGGATCAAATCGTGCGGGAGCAATTACAGCGGATCAAAACAAGCCCGAATACAGATCTGGTTCTGGAACAGCACCAAAAGACGATTGATTTGGCGGAAGTCAGATTAAAAATGGCGAAAACGCAGCTGTCAGAAAAGAGACGGGAGATTGCAGATTATCAGGCCGAAACCATCCGCGTGATCAGAGGAGAAAGCAAATTGAGCCAAGAACTCTTAAATATGCTGCTTGAAAAGGCGAGCGAAGAAGAAAAAGAATTGGCTTCGGCTGTGGAAGAGGCACAGCATACTCTGGATGAGATCATAGAAGATGACGCAAACAGAGAGACGATAGAATTTGACCGGCTGTTGAGCTGGGCAGATTTCTATGATACCTGCACCTTTGAAACGAAGAAAATGTTTATCAGCCAGTTTATCAAGTCTGTTCGCGTATCGCGGGGCTATAACATCGAGATCGAGTTCAACGTCTCTTTTGACGAGTTCAAAAATCTGAAGGCCAGCGGGGATATGAGCGCATAGAAAAAGGAAGTCTGTTACCAGACTTCCTTAAATGGTGGACTCGAAGGGGATCGACCTGCGCTGCGGCGCAGGCCAGGTCGCGGCTCTGACGTGCCCCCGGCACGTCATTCACTACCGCTCCCGTTCGATCCCCATGGACTTCGATTATAAAAGCAGCCCTCGCCAAAAGGCGAAAGCTGCTTTTATGGTGGACTCGAAGGGGATCGAACCCTCGAACCTCACGGATGCGAACCGTGCGCTCTCCCAGCTGAGCTACGAGCCCATTTGTAACTATTTCAATGGATTTCTTGAGGATTATACCCCAAATCTTACAATTTGTAAAGAGGGATGCGAACCGCTTGGGTAGCACCTGAGTCACCGGACAAAAACGACTGGGCTAATAACTGGCCCACATACGCTCCCAGCTGAGCTACGCCCCCCCATTTGATACACTGCCTCGATGACAGCTTTTATATTATAGCACACTTTTTTTATTTGTAAAGTAAAAAATAGAGATTGATAAAATAGAATTCTTGGTGTATTATATGAGCGTGACTTTTGACAAGGCTGCACTAGTTGGGGAGCCAGCGGTGCCCTGTAACCTGCAATCCGCTACAGCAGGGATGAATTCCCAACCGAGGATATGTTCTGTGTCGTCTGACCCCGGTAAGCAGCGTTGACGATCCGGTCTCGCGCAACGGAAACCCGTGAACCATGTCAGGCGGGGAACCGAGCAGCATTAAGCGGTGCTTTTCGTGTGCCGTGAGGCTGCCGGGTCTGAGCCGGCTGCCGGCGTAACGGATATAGAACATCTTTCAGAGCTGGGTGTGCAGTCTTGTCAAGGGTCACTTTATTTTTCGCAGAAGGGTGGGACAGGCGTGTATCAGGCACTGTATCGTAAGTGGCGGCCGCAGGTTTTTGACGACGTGATCGGTCAGCAGCACATTACCGAGACACTGAAAAACCAGGTGAAGTCCGGGCGGCTGTCCCATGCCTATATCTTCATCGGCACCCGCGGCACCGGAAAGACCACCTGCGCGCGTATCCTGGCTAAAGCCGTCAACTGTGAAAACCCGGTCAATGGCAATCCCTGCGGCGTTTGCCCGGCCTGCCGCGGCATCAGCGACGGCTCCGTACTTGATGTGGTGGAGCTGGACGCCGCCTCCAACAACAGCGTGGACAATGTGCGCGCATTGCGCGAGGAAGCGGTGTTTACACCGGCCAGTGTGAAAAAGCGTGTGTACATCATCGACGAGGTGCATATGCTGTCTACCTCGGCCTTTAACGCATTGCTCAAAATCCTGGAGGAGCCGCCGGAGCATTTGATGTTCATTCTGGCGACAACGGAACTGCAGAAGGTTCCGGCTACGATCCTGTCCCGTTGCCAGCGGCACAGCTTCAAACGGATCGACGCCGGGGACATTGCCGCGTATCTGGAGACGATTGCCGGGCGGGAGGGCTTTACACTTACCCACGATGCGGCGGAGCTGATCGCAAGACTGGCCGACGGCGGCGTGCGTGATGCGCTGAGTCTGCTGGATCAGTGCGCAGCCAGTGACAGGATCGATCTTGATGCGGTATATAACGCGATGGGACTGGCCGGAAACCGCCGGACGGCGGCGCTGCTGGAGATGGTGCTGGATCACGCTGCGGAAAAGGCGGTCCGGGAATTCAACGCCATGTGGATGGATGGGAAGGACCCCTCGGTTCTGTTGACGGAGCTGACCGCTTTGCTGCGTGATATACTGATGATGAAGGTTGCGCCGAAGGGCGGTGCCAACCTGATTTCCGGCGGCTATGACAACGCAACGCTGCTGGGACTCGCCCAGCGGATGACGCAGGAGGAAATTCTCTGCGCCATGGAGACGCTGCAAAATGCCCTGACATCGATGCGGGGGAGCGCAAACCCCAAAACCGCAGCGGAACTGTGCCTGGTGTCTCTTTGCGACAACACGTTGGGGGAGAGTATTTCGGCCCTGCGTGCGCGTATTTCCAGACTGGAGGAGCAGCTGGCAAGGGGAGAGTTCACGGTGAACGCACCTCGGACGGAGCGCGAGGATGAGCTGCCCCCGCCGCCGGAGGAAGAATACCCGGAGCCGGCAGCCTATGAAGAGGAGCCACGGCAAGACACACGGAAGCCTGAAGACGATGAACTTGACCCGGCGGTGTTCGATGAGGAGCAGCCGGAGGACAGCTTTGTTCGGCGCGAGGTCAAGACTGCAAACGCGCCGCCACCGTCCGTAAGCTGGGAAGCCATATGCAAGGCGGTGGAGGGGATTCCCGGTGACATCCGCGCCAAGCTCACGGATCGAAAGATCGTGCGCGGCAGAATAGAAAACGGCGTTTTGCACATTGAGGTGGTGCCGGGATTCTACTACGGCCGATTCAACCGACAGGATGTGATGGCGAAGTTTTCTGCCGCGGCCAGTAAGCTTGCCGGTACGGAGCTGCGCGCCATACTCTCCGAGCTTGAGGACAAGCCCAACCAGCAGCGCAGCCTGGATGAGTTAAAAGCTTTTAAAGAAGTAAGATTTATATAAATATGGAGGATTATAACAATGGCTAAAGGCGGATTTCGTGGCGGTTACCCCGGCGGGGGAAACCAGATGAGCATGATGAAGCAGGCGCAAAAGATGCAGCAGGACTTCCTGAAGATGCAGCAGGAGCTGGAGTCCAAGGAGTTTGAGTTTACGTCCGGTGGCGGCGCGGTCAAGGCGACCATGGTCGGCACCCGCCAGCTGCAGAGCATCGTGATCGACCCTGAGGTCGTTGATCCTGAGGATGTGGAAATGCTCCAGGATCTGGTACTGACCGCGGTCAACGGCGCGATCAAGCTGGCCGATGACGAGACCAGCAAGGCGATGGCCAAGCTCCAGGGCGGCATGGGGATCCCCGGCCTGTTCTGATAAACGATGAAAACGCCCTGGACAGATGTCGTTGACCGGCTGCACCCGCTGCCGGAATATCCCCGGCCGCAGATGGTCAGGGACAGTTGGCTGAATCTCAATGGTCCCTGGGACTATGCCTTCGGCTATACGGAGGCAAAGCCGGATCGATACGAGGGGCAGATTCTCGTGCCGTTTTCGCCGGAGACAGAGCTTTCCGGCGTCGGTCGTGCGCTTCGGCCCAGTGAGTTTCTGTGGTATCACCGTTCGGTTAAACTGCCGGAGACCTTTACCGGCAAACGGCTCATCCTGCACTTCGGCGCGGTTGACCAGGAGGCGCTGGTCTGGGTCAACGGCAAGCTGGTCATGGGACACAGCGGCGGATATCTGCCCTTTGAGGCGGAGATCACGGAGGCCGTCACGGAGGGCGCTGTCGATATTTTGGTACGGGTTGCTGACGAGACCGACGCGGGGGAGCGCACCCGCGGTAAGCAGAGGACCAAACGCGGCGGTATCTGGTACACCCCGCAGAGCGGTATCTGGCAGACGGTGTGGCTGGAGGCCGTGCCGGAGTGCTATATTCGATCTCTGCGCATTACGCCGGACTTTGACCGCGGTGAGGTTTCGGTCTCGGCAGAGATCGTCGGCGAGGATCGGGCCTATGCCTGCTTCCGCGGCGCGGATTATGCGCTGCCTGCTACGATCCCGGTTGAGGATTTTGAGGCATGGACACCGGAGCACCCCCGGCTCTATGATTTTTCCGTGCGCTGCGGGGAAGACGAGGTGCGCAGTTACTTTGCCATGCGCTGCTTTACAGTCGAGAAGGACGCGCAGGGTGTGACGCGTCTGTGTTTGAACCATGAGCCGTACTTCCAGAACGGTTTACTGGATCAGGGCTACTGGCCGGACGGACTTTATACCGCGCCGACGGACGAGGCGCTGATCTACGATATCCAGACCATGAAGTCCATGGGCTTTAACATGCTGCGAAAGCATATCAAGGTCGAGCCGCTGCGTTGGTACTATCACTGTGACAGGCTGGGCATGCTGGTCTGGCAGGATATGCCAAACGGCGGCGGGAGCTATAACCCGCTGGTCATTACGGCGCCCCTCTTTACGGGACTTTCGCTGCCGGATAATCGGTACGGCCTGTTTGCCAGGGAGGATGCCGCCTGCCGTATAGCCTACAAGACAGAGCTGGGCGACATGGTAACGCACCTGTATAACTGCCCGTGTATTTGTATGTGGGTGCCCTTTAACGAGGGGTGGGGTCAGTTTGACGCGCAGGAGATGTATGACTATGTGCGCGCTCTCAACCCGAGCCGTTTGGTTGACCACGCCTCCGGCTGGCATGATCAAGGCGTGGGCGAACTGAGGAGCCTGCATGTTTACTTCTACAAGTACCGTTTCCGCCCGGATGCCATGGGCCGTGCGACGCTGCTGAGCGAGTTTGGCGGTTATGTCTATCCTGTGGAGGGGCACTGCTTCAATGAAAAACGCTTTGGCTACAAGCAGCTGAACACGCCGGAAAAGCTGGAGCAGGCGCTGAAAAAGCTTTACCGGGAGGAAATTCGCCCGGCGAAGGAAAAGGGGCTTGCCGCGGCAGTGTATACCCAAGTCAGCGATGTGGAGGATGAGCTGAACGGACTGCTTACATATGACCGACAAGTGGTAAAGATCAAACCGGAAATCATGAAAACCATTATCGATGTGGGGAAATAACAATCAGGCGGGGCTATGCTCCGCCTGATTGTTAAATGACTGTTATGCTCAAACGCGTCTATCTGGAAATTACAAATGTATGCAACCTTGCCTGTGCCTTCTGCCCGGGGACGGAAAGAAGGCCGGGCTTTGTCAGCGTGGAGGATTTTCGGCGGCTTTTGATGAAGCTTCAGGGGAGGACAGAGTATCTGTATTTTCACCTGATGGGTGAGCCGCTGCTGCATCCGCAGCTGGAAGCGCTGTTCTCCATCGCGCAGGAATTGGGCTTTCGCGTGATCCTGACGACGAACGGCACGAGGCTTTCGGAGAAGGGGCATATTCTGACCGAAGCCGTGGCCTTGCACAAGGTGAATGTCTCCCTGCAATCCTTTGAGGCAAACGACGGCGGTGTGCTGGAGGACTATCTGGCCGCCTGCGTGAGCTTTGTCAAAGAGGCAGCCGCAGCGGGGAAGCTCTGCGAGCTCCGGCTTTGGAATCAGGGCGGACTGGAAACACTGAACGACCGAATCCGCGGCCTGTTGGAAGCGGCGTTTCCTCCGCCGTGGTCGAACAGCCGGACGGGAAAGAAAATGTCCGAACGCGTGTGGCTGGAGCCGGGCGAAACCTTTAGCTGGCCGGACCTGCGGGCCGGAGATCTGGGAGAGAGCTGCTTCTGCTACGGCCTGCGGGATCAGATCGGCGTCCTGTGCGACGGGACGGTTGTTCCGTGCTGCCTGGATCATAACGGCGACATTGCCCTCGGCAATCTCTTTACGCAGGAGTTAGACGATATCCTCTCTACCGAGCGCGCCAAACAATTGGTGGATGGCTTTTCCCGCCGCCGGGCGGTGGAGCCGCTCTGCCGCACCTGTGGATATGCGAGACGCTTTTAGTCAAGCGCCTCGCATTTTCTTTTTGAATATCAGCCCTGGCCAACGTCGATGAAGGTGACGTGATTTTCATAGTCGGAGGTCTTGACAATCTCGCCGGTGGGCTGAATGTCAAGCTCGCGGGCGACGTGCTCGACGGTTTCCATGTCGGAGGTGCCGCAGGTGACAACAATGTAGCCGTCGGATTCGCTGAAGCGGATGACAAAGTAATAGTGATCCGTCCGTTCGGGGATGGTACGATCATCGCGTTCAATGGCGTCAAAGTGCTTGCTGGCGGTAAATTTAAGCACGGTTTCGCTGCCCCAGTGTTCTTCCGTGATTTCACCCGGCGTCTGGTACATGAGCAGCATGGCGCCGTCCTCGGTGGCAAACTGGGGGACATAGTAAGCATTCACCATGTAGGGCTGGTAGTTGGAAGAAGTATGATCTACACCGGGCGCGCCCTCGGACACGAGGCGTGTATAATAGCCGTCGGCATCGGGCGTGGAGTACACCGGTTCAAAGGGGAGCCAGCCGGGTTTGAACTTGACGCGGCTGCATTCCTCGGGGCCGTCAAAGGTAAAGACATATTTGATGTCTGTCCAGGTGAGGCTCTCTGAGGGGGATTCCGACCAGTGGAGGGTGTAGGTCTCGTCAGCGTCGGCAGGGCGGCGCTCGCGCAGGGAGAAGACCCCGGCAGCAAAGGCTGTGCCGACCATCAGGACGGAGATGATCGCCGCAATCAGCAGGGTACGGGTCACGCGCCGGGCGGTTTTTTTCACATGTTTGCCCTCGCGGGGCAGAATGCTCTGTCGGGCATCTTCCAGGTATTCGTCGCGGATATCGTTCATGGCAAATAAAATCTCCTTACTCAGCATAGTCCCTCCTCCTTTAAGTAGTTTTTCAACTTGCGCCGGGTGCGCAGGAGCATGGATTTGACCTTGCTCTGCGTGAAGTCATAGCGCCCGGCAATGTCTTTGACGGGGAGCATGAACCAGTAGCGCGCCAGGAAGACCCGCCGCTCGGTGACGTCCAGCGTCGAGAGGAAGCGGTCGATGGCCTGGGACAGTTCTTTCCGCTCCAGGGTGCGCTGCGCGTCCTCGGCGGAGGCGAGGGTGTTGTCCAGTTCCTCCAGCGCGAGGGAGGCTTCGCCGCCGCCGCGTTTGAGGCGTTTGCGCTCATCCAGGCGATTGAGGCAGAGCCAACGCGTGAGCCGCGCCAGATACGGCGCCAGCAGGGAAGGCCGATGCTCCGGCATGGAGCTCCAGGCGCCAAGCCAGGTGTCGTTGACGCATTCCTCCGCGTCCTCGGCATTTTGCAAAATGTTCCAAGCAATGGTGCGGCAGTAGCCGCCGTATTTGATGACTGTTTGCGGCACGGCGTCCTCACTGCGCTGCCAGTACAGGTCGACGATTCTGGCATCGTCCAAGCCCATTGCCCCCTTTCAAAACGAACTTAATGGAGAGTGGTTTCGGTTCGATAAGAGATCTCTCACTGTATTAGAAAGCATTTTTTGAAAAAAGTTGCAGAGAAAAAGAAAAAAACTCCGCAGGCAAGGGTCTGCGGAGTTTAGAGATGATTCGATTATTTCCAGGCTGTGATGATATCGCCGGCCATAGCGTACATGGCTTCGGATTCCATGGGGGACATGCTCATAAAAGTGTAGTTGACATCGCCCAGGTCAAAGCTTGCAAAGGTGTAGTCATGCTCCTCAATGCCATCGCTGCCGTAGGAGACGTAGTAGTGTCCGGCAGCCTTGGCGGCCTGATCGGCCTCGGTCTCCTGATAGTCCGGGGGAACGAACTTGTAGTGGTCGCGGGAGTATCTGACGGGCACACCGTTGACGGTGCGGGTGTCGGTGGGCGCGGGCGCCTCGCTTTCCGTGGGCAGGTCAAGCACGGGGCTGACGTTGACGATCACGTCCGCGGCGCCGGGCTTGGCGTAGTTGAGGGCGACGCTGTAATACTCCTGAAGAACATTGTAGTTTTCGTCATAGGCGGCCTCGCCGCCGATGTGCATGGAAACGAAGCGGTAGCCGTTGGAAAACTCCTCCACTGCGGTAATGGGGTAACCCGCGGTTTTGACCGCCTTGGGCAGATCGGATAAGCTGGTATACTCGTTTTCGCCACGCATATAGTGCGTGCCGATGGCGTGGACATTGCCGGAAAAGGCATAGGCGGTGCCGATCATCAAAACGGAGATGATAGCGGCGATCAGGAAAATGCGCAGGGGACGCTTGGCTTTGGTCATCGTATTCTTCTCCTCTCGGGGAGGGGCGGCTTTTTCAAGCGCAGCGACAATGCGCGCGGCGCTGTCCGGGTCAAGGCGCAGCTGATCGTAGGCCTCGACAATGCGTTTGTCAGTCATCGGTTTCCCCTCCCAGTGTTAGTTTCAGGGCCTTCCGTGCGCGGGAAAGCCGGGTTTTGACGGTGTTCGGAGGCAGACGGAGCATGCGGGCGATCTCGTTGACCGAGTAGCCCTCGTAGTAATAGAAGTAGACCGCGCTCTTGTACTTGTCCGGCAGGGCGAGAATCGCGTCCAGCACATTGTTCGGTTCGTGATCCGGGGCGGCGAGGTCCAGCTGATCGTCGATGTTCAAATGCTGCCGCGATTTGGCCTTGAGCATGTCGCGGCACACATTGGAGGCGGTGACGATCAGCCAGGCGCGCTCCTGCCGGGAGTCGGGAAAGGTGAGCCCGGCGCGGATCAGGCGCAGAAAGCTCTCCTGTACGGCGTCCTCACTGTCCTGGGGATTTTTCATGTAACTGTAGGCGACGCGGTAAACCGCCTGAGAATGCTCCTGAAAAACATCCTGGATCGCTCTGCCCGTACGCTGCAGAGGTATCGGCATGTCTTTACCCTCCTTTGAAGGCGCGCTGTGTTTGGTGCCTTCACTTACTAAACGATTGAGAGGGGAGAATGGTTTCATCGTTTGAAAAGCGCCTGCGGTTTTCCGCAGGCGCTGGGTGGAATATACGGTCAGGGCATGGGCGTGGGCGGGACGACCTGGACATAGTGTTCATCGTCGACCCGGCCGGGATAGAGGGGATCGGCAATGGAGATGGCATTGATATAGAGGTTGTCCTCTTTCAACTCGTAGCCGAAGCAAGTGAAGGCAAAGCGGTGGCCGCAGATCGTAATGCCGAAAATACAGTCGCCCATGCTCTCCAGCGGGTCGCCGGTCACGGCGGCGACAAAGTCGTCGGTGTAGAAATTATGGAAGAAGTTTTCATCGTATACGGCAGCGAGAAACTCCTCGCGACTGTATAGCAGGAAGCTGTATTCGGCGGTAAAGATCTGCACGGGGTAGCTGAGTTTATCTGCGAAGGTCTCCCAATCCTGGTCAGCGAATGCCTTCTGAACCTTCTGGGCAAAGGCCAGCTGGGGAGAGCCTGCGGGCAGGGGCTGTTCGGGTTCGGCGCCAAAGGGGTTGACCAGATCGTTGACCGTGCCGCTGAAGATGCGTTCCTCCTCCTCGTCGTGCTTTAGCTCGACGAGATTGCCGTCAGCGTCCACATCGTACATGCTGTCAAAGCCGATGATCGCATCGCCGTTCCAAGTCTTGTCGCCGCACTCGTTAAAGAAAAAGGCGGGAGAAGGCACATCGTGAATGTCGCAGTCCACAAAGCGGATGCCGTCAGTCTGGAAGAAGCTGCCCGCGCCCTGGCTGCACTCGTAGATTTCGGTGCGCAGCACGTCGACGGAGGTGCACTGGAAGGCTTGAATACCCAGGATGCCGCAGCCGTAGAGATGCAGACCGTCAAGCCGGATGTCGCTGCAGTGCTGGAAATCCAGCACCCCGCCGGAGCAGGAGCCGGGCTCCTTGGTGTGGCCGAGGACAAAGCCCACCAGCTGAATGTCCTGGCAGTTACGGAAGGAGAGGACGTTGGCATAGCGCGGGATGGCGGCGAGGGTCGTCTGCGTCGAGCTGCCGTCCGGCCCGTGAATGAACAGACCGGAGACGTTTTGGATGACCAGCTCGGGGCCGTCGTACGTCTCATTCCAGAAGTAGTACTCCCCGCCGACAGAGCCATAGTCGGAGGCCGTGGAGAGATCGAACAGCTCGCCGTCCAGCACGATGGTGCGGTCGGGGCCGATGGCAGAGAGGAACTCGTCCACGTTGGTGACTTTGATCGTGGCGCCGGAGGGAACCTGGGCGGCCGGTTTCGCGGCCTGGGCAGGCTTTACGGACGAGGCGTCCAAGGCACGGAAGGTCATGGCCGCAAGCGCGTCACGATCCAACGGATTCCCGTCCAGATCAGCGGCAAAAATGTCGGAGCTGTACCAGCTGTGCTGCGAACCGTTCCCGGAAAAGACACAGCCGTCGACCGTGATGGGGTACTGGGTCAGATTAAAAACGGTGGAGGCAATGTTGTTGTCGGTAATGCTGTTGGACAGGAAGATCACGTCCCGGCTGTAGCTGGAACGCAGGAGGACCTGGAAGGAATTATCCTGCACGCGGGTATTGGTAACGGTGACGGAATTGCTGCCGGAGATGTCGAAGATCGTCTGGGCGTCACCCTGATCCGCCTTGCGGCCGTTGTTGAAGATGGCGCAGTTGTCGACGGTGACATTGCGGCAGGAGTCGAGAGAGACGGCCTCATAGCTGCACTCGTAGATGTTGGAGTAGGTAACAGAGAGATTCGCGCAGTCCTGCGCCCAGACGCCGATGGTGCCGCAGCCGAACATACCGCAGAGGTCGATATTCACATCGGTGCAGGCCTCGAAGCGGAGCACGCCGCCGGCGCAGAAGCCGGGTTCCTGCGTGTGGCCGGCAGTAAACTGCTCCAGATTCAGGCCCTGGCAATTCTTAAATTTGATGACGTTGGCATAGCGGGGAACCGCGGCGATGGTGGTCTTGTCCATCCCGGCGCCCCGGATGGTGAGGTTTTCCACACCGTAAATCTCAAGCTCAGCGTTGACTCCTTTCTGATCGCCGGCGAAAACCAGATTCCAGGCGTAATCGGCCCCGCCGGTATCCATACCGTAATCGGAGGCGGTGGAGAGATCATACTCCCCGGCGGCCAATTCGATCACCGTGTTGGGCGCAATGGCCGCGAGAAATTCATCCACCGTGGAAACACGGACGACGTCCGAGCTGTCTGTATCAGGTTCTGTGGGTGCGGCGCTCTGCGGTCCCGCGGCTACGCCGCAGCCGGCCAGCAGTGCCAGCGCCAGAATGGAGGCCAGAAGTCTGGCTCCGCTCTTTTTATAGTGCATAATTTGCTCCAATCGTTCTTTCAAATTTTTCTTTTCCGTGGCAAAGGTGGTCGCCACTACGCCCGCGGGCAGCGCGGAGCTGGCCGCCATGGACAGCAGCGTGTTGCCGTAGGACTGCTTTTCGGCGCGCGTCATCGAACGCAGCAGCATTTCGTCGCAGCTGAGCTCACAGGCGCGGTTGATTTCCCGCCGAATCAGGTAGGAGAGGGGATTGAACCACTGGGTGGACAGCACCGCCACCGCGATCCACTTATACAGCGTATCGAAACGGCGATAGTGCGTCAGCTCGTGGCGCAGGATGTTGTAGAGCGTTTCCTCATCGTAGACACGGTCGGGCAGGACAATGCGCGGGTGCAGCACGCCGTACATCAGCGGCGTCCGATACGCGGCGCAGCGGTAAAGGTGCGGCTTGCGGCCGGGGATCGCGGCATAGACCTTGCGGTCGATGGCGTCAGGACGCTTGAGAGAGCGGCGTAGTCGACGGGTAAAACGCAGATAAGAGACCACATAGACCGCGAGACTGAAGATGCTGCCGACCGCCCAGAGCGACCACCAGAGGACAGGGGACTTCCAGTCAACGCTCTTTTTTGGCGCAGTGACAGCGGGGGCCGGGGTGACCGATTCTTCGACGGAATGGTTTGCTATGGGTTGCGTATTGGTCACGGGGACAAAGGCACCGGCAGCCGGGGTCTCGACAGCGGGATAAAAATAGGGCGCTTCGGTGCGGTCGCGCTGGATGACGTCAGAGACTGCAGCAACTGGTGCGGGCGCGGACTCCATCCCCGTCGGGACCAGGCCAGGCAGCGGCAGGGCAAAGCGAAGCAGCACCAGCAGCCACGCGTAGTAATACACCGTGCTGGGCAGCTTGTCCTTGAGCAGGGCTTTTACCACCAGCAGAAGCAGGGCAAGCACGCTGCCGCTGAGGGTCAAAATAATGAGACTCTCCATCGCTTATTCCTCCACCTTGAACATTTGGCGCAGCTCCTCAATGTCGTCCTGCGTCAGACCTTCGGAATGGACAAGCGCCGCCACCAGCTCCCGCGCACTGCCGTTATAGAGACGGGAGATGAGATTGTGGGTCGCCCAGCTGTTATACTCCCGCTCGGAAATCAGCGGGCTGTAATAGAAAACGTTACGCTTTTCCTGGGCAATAACGCCTTTGCTGACCAGGCGGTTGACCAGGGTCTTGACCGTGGTGGCCTCCCAGCCGCGGGTGCGCTGCAAGGTTTCGCGGATGTCCGTGACGGGCAGAGCGTCCTTCGCCTGCCACAGGACCTTCATGACCTCCAGCTCGGAATCGGAGATGCGGTCGGCAAGAGTTGACATGGAAAACATCCTTTCAGGAGAGATTACACGTGTAGTCTTTACGGCCTTACAATAGCACAAGAGACTACAACTGTCAACTGTATCATGGCGTAAAATGGCAAAATTTAGATTTCTTAAGATATCCTGACAAGAAGATGTTCTTGTGTTATACTGTCGGCGAGGTGTTGTTATGCAACTGGGTGAACAGAAAAAAGCCCTGCGTCGGGAAATAAAAACGCGTGCTGCGGTTTTATCGGAAGAAGATCGGAAGAACGCGGACAGGTCCATGTTTGCGTGGATTACCGGCTGGACGCTTTGGAGGCGGGCGGAAAGTGTGTTTGCTTATGTCAGCATGTGGCGTGAGCCGGATACCCGGGCCCTGATAGACGCGGCGCTCAAAGCAGGAAAGCGCGTCTATGTGCCACGCTGTTATGGCGAAGGCGTGATGAAGGCGCTGCGGATTTCAAGCCTGGATGAGCTGACGCCTGGCTTAATGGATATTCCTGAGCCGCCGGAGAGCGCCGAAGAAGCGCCGGAGCAGATTGATCTTGCCCTGATTCCCTGCGTCGCGGCGGGCTTGGACGGCGCCCGCCTTGGTCACGGCGCCGGTTATTATGACCGGTTTCTGGCGGGGCATGAGACTGTGACAGTCTGCCTGTGCCATGCGGATTTGCTGACGGAGGGAATTCCTATGGGGGAATTTGATCGCCGGATGGATTATGTGATTACGGAAAATGGGATCAAAAAAATCGGAGGCTGATACCTCCGATTTTTGTTTAGAATTCGTTTTCATGTTTGGGCTTCTTGCGCAGTGCGGCGTCCTTCAGTACGTTTTCCTCCACCTCCGGCACGATCCCGGCCTGCCGCAGGATCTCCCGCGCCTCGGCTTCCTTGCTCTGTACCACGTCGACCCAGTAGATTTCACGGTCAATCTTCCCGCGGGGGCCGAAGTCTCTGGGATCGAGCTTCGCGCCGCAGCCGCCGCCCATGACCGTCTCCTGCAAGTAATGGCCGGAGCGCACGCCCTTGAGTCCCGCGTCCTTGAGGGCCGTTTTGATTTGCAGCCAGGCTTCCTTGTCCCGTTTCTTAAAGAGGTCGACATGCTTTTCAAACATGGTTGTCCGCTTCCTTTCAAGGTTTGTCTCTCGTGTCAGCTTAGCCGGGCCGACATTACTTTACGTATTCCGCGTACTGTCTGGCTGTTTCGGGCAGCCCTTTTTCGCAGAGAAGGGAATACACACAACGGCGAACATCCTGGGTGGATATGATGTCGTTGGTATCGGTGAGCCTGGAAAAAGCCTCGCTCGCAATCCATGCGGCAATCTTTTCCGACAGTTCTTCCTCCGGGGTATCCGCGTTGGCTCTTAGAATACTTCTTGCAACTTTCTCATCATCAAAGAGGACAACATTACCATTACGTTTTGTAACTTTCATAAGAAACCCTCCTTATTTTTTTCCATCAACAGTATAGCATATTTCGTTTATAAATACATCCCTGTTTACAAGTTTTTATAAAAAAGAAAACCCAGTGCCGCCATTGGACGGCTCTGAGCTTTGACCAGAGTATAATTACATAATTCTGAAATCGCAATGGTGTCAGCAACCGAGGGAATCCCAGCGGCGTCTGGTTCTCACAATTTGCCCGCATGCGATTTTTTTACCGGAGTTTCCGGACGGCTGTGTAGTAAAGTCATCCGGGTTTAGATGGATTATGACAGTTCTTCCGACGATCTCATCCACCGAAATCCTATCGGTCAAGAAGATTTGAAAGGCATATCCGTTATTGCCAAAAAGCGGAATCAGGTCTCCGGCGTGATTGGGATGCTCACAGCCGCTGGGATTATAGTGAGTCAGGGCATCTTTAAAGGGATCCTCTTGATTCCCGGTGCATAAGCTGCCGCGGTGGATATGGAATGCAAAAACCGACTCTCTGCAGGGGACGTCTGAAACCGGGAGCCCTAGAATCTGTATTGACACAAGGACCCCGGCCGTTGTCTGATAAAATGACACCTTGCCATCAATCGCAGGGTATTCGTCGCTGCCTCTTATATCGGCCGAAGCAGATGGGCACTGTCGTAGGATTTGAAGAAAATATTGAGCGTTATCAAAAGAATGCCTGTTCTGTTCCATTGAATTGCTCCTTTCACTATCTCATTATACGGGACCTATAGCAGAAAGTGAGCTTTCGTGAGAATACGATCAAAAGAAAAGTTGTATTGACAGCTACCTCATCTCGCATCCAGCAGCATGCATTTAGAAGACAAAAGAAAAAGGGCAAGTTCCGTAAGGACTTACCCTTGGTCGGAGTGTAATTATAGGACTTCAACCTTCCGTCCTCAAAAACAAAATCGAAGCCCAGCGAAGCGGGTTCGATTTGGAAAGGAAGAGCAGCGGAATGAGCGCGAGGTGACTTTTTATGCACGGCATAAAAAGTCGCCGCAAGTGATAGGAAGCTTGCGACGACGTTGGCAAATCACGATATTTTTGATACCAATGCACCCCGGGGGTGCATTTTCTGGGCGTGGGTGCATTCACCATCATTTGAATGCTGACTTGAAGAAGTCCTCTTTTGCCAAAAGCAAACTGTCATAGAATAGATTCATCATTTCGTAACGAAAAGAGTAGATTGTTTTGTGACAGTTCCTAAGTCATTTATGCTTAACCTGCCATCGGAAACCCAAACACAATTCTCGCAACTTTCCCATCTTTAAATAGCACCACAGCCCCCAACGCCATGTGATGCTCTCCCGGCCAATCAGGATCATCCGTAATTTCATCCCAGCATTCCATGTAAAGAAAATGATCGTACTCTTTGTAGTAATCTGTTGGCCGGTAATCGGTTAGCACTTTTTTCGCCAGCATACTTTGCCACGCTTCCAATGTTGTTATATCTTTTGCCGTATTTAAAACCTCCATACCAAACAGAATGGAGTCCCTTGGTAGTCCAGTAATCTCCGGCTGCGTCATCCCTACAACAATACCTTTGAATGGGTATTGCGGGCCTGTGATATCGAAAAATGTAACCATAACAGAGCTTAAATCTGTTTCTTCTGGCAGGTTCGGCATGGCAAAATCCACTTCAAATCCAGGATATTCCGCAATCATCAGGCACTCGGGATCTGCTGCAGGCGGGAATATCTCATAGTAGTGGATGCTGATGGGCTCGCCAAATTTTTCTTTAATTTGTCCAAATGAGCGATCCCAAAGTCTATATTCGTCTATATGGGTGTCTCTCTCCAAAAACCTCCAATCGTCAAGAACCGGAAAGGTCTCATTATACTGGATGCTAGAGATTGCCTCTTTTCGCCATTGCATCCTTGAACAGCCTGGCAGAATTATAGTGGCGCAAAGGACAATGGTAAGGGTAACAAAAATAATTCGTTTCATAGTATTTATAACACATCCGTCATGTAATATTAAAATCCACCTTACATAATTATTGTGTTTACAACTCTGTCAGGGATTCGCCTTTCCTGTATTCGTTTGTAAGAAGGTCGAGAAGCTGTTGCCTGAAGGGATTTCCTTGTGGGGTGGGGTGCAAAGCAGAAGGACTCTGATCGTATCAAAATCAGAGTCCTTCTATGGTCGGAGTGGGGGGACTTGAACCCCCGGCCTCTTGGTCCCGAACCAAGCACGCTACCAGCTGCGCTACACCCCGATCCTATCACGCTGATCCCGAGGCATCGTCTCAGGACAGCTTTTATATTATAATGATTCATGGCCCGCTTGTCAAGGGAAAACGTTCCTTTTTCTTCTATGCTGCATGAAAACAGTTTCGTTGACAGTGGTGTGGAGATGGTGTTAAAATACGACTGTAATTTACATATGAATATCACTTCAGAAAGGAATTAATCTTATGAAGGGGATCATTCTGGCCGGCGGAAAGGGCACACGCCTTTATCCCATGACGCGCGCGGTGTCCAAGCAGCTGTTGCCGATCTATGATAAACCGATGATTTATTACCCCCTGTCCGTTCTGATGCTGGCGGGGATTCGCGAGGTGCTGATCATCTCCACGCCGGAGGATACACCTGTTTATCGCGAACTACTGGGCGACGGCACGCGCATGGGCATGCGGCTGGAATACAAGGTTCAGCAGGCGCCACGCGGTTTGGCAGAGGCCTTCATCCTGGGGGAAGACTTTATCGGTGAGGAGCCGGTCTGTCTCATTCTGGGAGATAATATCTTCTATGGACAGGCGCTGTCGGACTATCTGCGCGAGGGCGCACAGTTGACGGAAGGCGGCATGATCTTCGGTATTCAGGTCAAGAACCCCACGGCCTTCGGCGTGGTGGAGTTTGACAAAAACATGCGCGCGGTGTCCATCGAGGAGAAGCCGGCCTGCCCCAAGAGTAATTATGCGGTGCCGGGGCTTTACTTCTACGGCAACAGCGTGGTGGAGATTGCGAAGAATATTCAGCCTTCCGCCAGAGGAGAACTGGAGATCACGGCGGTCAACAACGAATATCTCAAGCGGGGTGAGCTGCTGGTCAGTCCCATGGGCCGCGGCATGGCCTGGCTCGACACCGGCACGCCGGAGGGCATGCTCCAGGCGTCTCAGTTTGTCGCCACGGTGCAAAACCGTCAGGGCTTCTACATCTCCTGCATTGAGGAGATTGCCTGGCGCCAGGGCTGGATCAGCGATGAGGAACTGAGGCGGCTCGGTACGGAGCTGAAAATGACAGACTACGGCCAATATCTATTGTCGCTGGTTGGGTGAGGCTGGAGGAGTACATATGAAAAACATTCTTGTCACCGGCGGCGCCGGTTTTATCGGTTCTAACTTTATCCACTATCTGCTGGAAAATTACGGAGATATTCAAGTCGTCAATCTCGATCTGCTGACCTATGCGGGCAATCTGGATAACCTGGCCGATATCCGCGAGGATGGACGCTACCACTTTGTGCGTGGGGATATCCACGACCGCAAGCTGGTGGAGGAGCTGTTTGACGCCTGGACGTTTGACACGGTGGTCAATTTCGCGGCTGAGAGTCATGTTGACCGCAGCATCACCAACCCCGATATTTTCCTGACCACGAATGTCCTTGGGACCCAGACCCTGCTGGACGTGGCAAAAAAGAACTGGAAGCTAGACCCGGATGACAAGTATTCCCGTGAGTTTAAGGAGGGCGTGAAGTACCTGCAGGTCTCCACCGACGAGGTTTACGGCGCGCTTGGCCCCACGGGTATGTTTACCGAAACTACCCCCCTTGCGCCCAACAGCCCGTACTCAGCCTCCAAGGCGTCGGCGGATTTTGTAGTGCGCGCCTATGACAAGACCTACGGCATGCCGGTGAATATCACGCGCTGCTCCAATAACTACGGCCCTTACCAGTTCCCGGAGAAGCTGATCCCGCTGATGATCAACAACTGCCTGGCAGACAAGAACCTGCCTGTCTACGGCGACGGTATGCAGATCCGCGACTGGCTATACGTAGAGGATCACTGTACCGCTATTGCCACGGTGCTGGAGAAGGGGAGACTGGGCGAGGTCTATAATATCGGCGGAAACAATGAGCGGGCAAATATTGAGATCGTCAAGCTCATCCTTGAGAACACCGGCAAGAGCGAGGACCTGATCCTCCACGTTAAGGACCGCCCCGGCCACGATCGCCGATATGCCATCGACAATACCAAGATCACCACAGAGCTTGGCTGGAGCCCGAAGTACACCTTCCAGACCGGCATGGCCAGCACCATTGAGTGGTACTTGCAGCACAAGAGCTGGATGGACAAGATCGTCTCCGGCGAGTACATGAACTACTACGAGACCATGTACGCCGGACGATAAGGAAAAGAAATCCCGCCCCGACAAATGTCGGGGCGGGATTTCTTTTCCTTTATTTTTTGAAGCTGTCCTTGAGAGCGACGGCGCGGTTGAAAACCAGGCGGCCGGGGGCGGCGTCGCGGTTATCAAGGCAGAAGTAGCCCTGGCGCATGAACTGGAACGCAGGGGAGTTCTTGCCGCGCTCCGGCATGGGAATGTCAGCAAGGCACGCCTCTACCTTACAGCCGGTCAAAACCGTGAGGCTCTCGGGGTTGAGACTGTCCAGGAAGTTCTTGTCCGGTCCGTCGGGCTCAGGATCGGAGAACAGATAATCGTAAATGCGCACCTCTGCATCGGCGGCGGTGGCGGCGTCGACCCAGTGAATGGTTGCGCCCTTGACCTTGCGCCCGTCGGCGGGGTCACCGCCGCGGCTGTTGGGGTCATATTCGCAGAGGATCTCAGTCACGTTGCCGTCGGCGTCCTTGACGCAGCCGGTGCAGGTGACCAGATACGCGCCCTTGAGCCGCACCTCGTTGCCGGGATAGAGACGCTTATACTTCGGCGCGGGGACCTCCATGAAATCGTCGGCTTCTACCCAGAGATGGCGGGAGAAGCTGACCTCACGCGTGCCGTCCTCCGGCTTGAGGGGATTGTTTTCGATCTCCAGCAGCTCACTCTGCCCCTCGGGGTAATTGGTGACGGTGAGCTTCACCGGACGCAGCACCGCCATGACGCGGCGGGCGTTGGCGTTCAGGTCGTCCCGGAGGCAGCTTTCCAGCAGCGCCCAGTCCACCGTGGAGTCCACCTTGGAAACGCCGATCTTTTCGCAGAAGCTGCGGATGGAGGCGGAGGTGTAGCCACGGCGACGCAGCCCGCAGAGGGTCGGCATGCGAGGGTCATCCCAGCCGGAGACATATTTCTCCTCCACCAGCTTACGCAGCTTGCGCTTGGACATGACGGTGTAGTTGATGCCAAGGCGGGCAAACTCGATCTGCCGGGGCTTGTGGTAGGGGATGGAGACATTGGAGACCACCCAGTCGTACAGCGGACGGTGGGCCTCATACTCCAGGGAGCAGAGGGAGTGGGTGATCCCCTCCAGCGCGTCCTGGATGGGGTGGGCAAAGTCGTACATGGGGAAGATGCACCACTTGGTGCCCTGACGATGGTGCTCAATATAGCGGATGCGGTAAAGCACGGGGTCGCGCATATTGAAGTTACCGCTGGCAAGGTCGATTTTGGCGCGCAGCGTGTACTTGCCTTCCTCAAACTCGCCGTTGCGCATGCGCTCAAAGAGGGCAAGGTTTTCCTCAATCGGCCGGTCGCGCCAGGGGCTGACGGCAGGATGGGAGGTGTCGCCGCGGTATTCCTTAAACTGCTCGGGTGTCAGCTCACAAACATAGGCGAGTCCTTTTTTGATCAGTTCAATGGCGTACTCATAGGTTTTTTCAAAGTAATCCGAGCCATAATAAAAGCGGTCGCCCCAGTCGAAGCCAAGCCAATGGATGTCGTCCTGAATGGCGTCGACGAATTCGGTGTCCTCCTTGGCGGGGTTGGTGTCGTCCATGCGCAGATTGCAGATACCGCCGAAGTGCTCGGCCGTGCCAAAGTCGATGGTCAGGGCCTTGCAGTGGCCGATGTGCAGATAGCCGTTCGGCTCGGGCGGAAAACGGGTGTGCACCGTCATTCCCTCAAACTGTCCGCCGGGGGCCAGATCCTCCTGTATAAAAGCGTCAATAAAATTTCTGGCGTTCTCGTCCATGTCTTTCTCCGTTCTGCCGCGGTTGCGGCGTAGAATACTTTGTGTATTATAAACGATTGGACTTGTCATTTCAATAAAAATATGCTAGAATCATTATAACAATTGAGCACAATCGAATTTTCCGAAGAAAGCGGGGCAATGAACATGGCCGACAAGTATGACGTGCTGATTATCGGCGGCGGTATCGCGGGTATCTCCGCGGCACTGACCTGCCGCAACCGAGGCAAGACCGTGGCGGTGGTGGCAAACTCCACCGAGTCACAGAGTCTATATAAGGCAGAGAAAATCACGAACTATCCCGGTACGCCCGAGATGACCGGGAAGGAGCTGGCCGAGTCGCTGAAGCGCCAGCTGGACAGCTGCGGCGCCGATATCATTCATGGCCGCGCCCTGTCGGTCATGAACCTGGGCGACAGCTTCGGCGTTGCCGTCGGCAACGACTTTTATCAGGCGACGGCGGTCATCCTGGCCCTCGGTATTACCCGGGAAAAGCTCTACCCGGGCGAGGCGGAGTACGTGGGCCGCGGCGTCAGCTACTGCGCCACCTGCGACGGTATGCTGTATAAGGGCAAGAAAGTGGCTCTGATCGGCAGCAGCGAGGAGGCTTATGAGGATGTAAAGTTCCTGCAGGAGATCTGCTCCGAGGTGGAGCATTTCCCCAAGCCCGCTGCCTGCGAGATCCGCGGCGGCATGAAGGCCGATACGCTCGTCGTTAACGGCGAGGAGCATAAGGTCGACGCCGTGTTCATTATCAAGGATTCCATTGCTGTCTCCCAGCTGGCGGCGGGCCTTGAGAAGGACAAGACCGGCATCGTCGTGGACAGGAGTATGGCGACCTCGGTGCCCGGCATCTTTGCCGCGGGCGATTGCACAGGCAAGCCCTATCAACTGGCAAAATCCGCGGGGGAGGGCAACATTGCGGCGCTCTCCGCCTGCGAATATATACAAAAAAGGAGATAAAATGATATGGCGATTTCCCATCTTTCCAAGGCTGATTTTGACGCCTTCACCGGCGAGGGCGTAGCCCTGGTCGATTTCTGGGCTACCTGGTGCGGCCCCTGCCGGATGCAGGCTCCGATCCTGGAGAATCTGGACGCGGAGTTGGGCGACAGCGTGAAGATCGGCAAGGTCGACGTCGACGAGGAGCCGGAGCTGGCGCAGAAGTTCGGCATCATGAGCATTCCCACCCTGATCGCTTTTAAAGACGGCGAGGTCAAGGCCCAAGCCGTCGGCGTGCAGAGCATTGATCAGCTCAAGGACATGCTGGCGTAAATTCAGTTTGAAGCAAGACTGCGGATCAAGCGATCCGCAGTCTTTGTCTCTGTTGGCTTATCCCCGGGCGATGTTGATGATCTCGGCCCAGGGACCGGTCTTATCTACGGTGACCGTTTGATCCGATCGCTGCCAATAGAGATCAACAATTGCGGAATCTTCCATAGCAAACCTCCTTTGTGTTTTGGGTCTTCACTCCTATAAACGTCAGAAAGTGGGTTGAGGTTGCGGGATTTTGGGGAAAATATTTTGAAGCAGGGGAATACTTGACAAAAAATCCCGGCTGTTGTAATATTCAACCATCGCTATGACAGGCAGGAGTACGCGGTTTGCGGATACCAGAGAGGGAGCGGTCGGTGCAAGCTCCTTTGAAGCGCCGCGGAAGGTCGGCCTTGAGCGCCCCGGGGGAAGGCGAAAGCTGTGTAGTCCGGGCGGATGGCCCCCGTTACAGGGCCCAAGAGTGCCGCACAAGCTGCGGAATTCAGGTGGTACCGCGGTATTTTATCGCCCTGAGACAGTTTTGTCTCAGGGCTTTTGTTTTGGAGAGGAGAAGAGAACATGAAGGAACTGCCGAAAACCTATGATCCCAAGGCGGTTGAGTCGAAGATCTACGACATGTGGATGAAGGGCGGATACTTCGAGGGGAAGATCGACCCCGACAAGGAGCCGTTCTCCATCGTCATGCCGCCCCCGAATGTGACCGGCCAGCTGCACATGGGCCACGCCCTGGATGCCACGCTCCAGGATATTCTGACCCGCTATAAGCGCATGCAGGGCTATGCCGCCCTGTGGCTGCCCGGCGTCGACCACGCGGGCATCGCCACCCAGATCAAGGTGGAGGAGGTACTGCGCAAGGAGGAGGGGAAGACCCGCTATGACCTGGGCCGCGAGAAGTTTCTCGAGCGCGTCTGGGACTGGAAGCAGCAGTACGGCGACCGTATTGTCGAGCAGCAAAAGAGCATGGGCGTCTCCTGCGACTGGACGCGCAGCCGCTTTACCATGGATGAAACCTGCGCCAAGGCTGTACGCGAGACCTTCTGCGATCTGTACGAGAAGGGCCTGATCTACAAGGGGAAGCGCATCATCAACTGGTGCCCCCACTGCCGCACCGCATTGAGCGACGCGGAGGTCGAGTATAAGGACATCCCCGGCTCCTTCTGGTATATCCGCTATCCCATTGAGGACTCCGACGAGGAATTCATCATTGCCACCACGCGGCCCGAGACCATGTTAGGCGATACGGGCGTGGCCGTTAACCCCAAGGATGAAAAGTACCAGCACCTGGTGGGCAAGAACGCCATTCTGCCGCTGGTGGGCCGCAAGCTGCCCATCGTGGCCGACGACTATGTCGAGCTTGGCTTCGGCACCGGCGCGGTGAAAATGACGCCCTGCCATGACCCCAACGACTATGAGGTCGGCCTGCGTCACAACCTGGAGCAGATCCAGTGCATCGACGAGGACGCGAAGATCATCAACGGCGGCAAGTATAACGGCATGGACCGCTATGAGTGCCGCAAGGCCATCGTGGAGGATCTGGAGGCCGAAGGCTATCTGGTGAAGGTCGAACCCTACAGCCATAACGTGGGCTGCTGCTACCGTTGCGGCTCCGTGGTGGAGCCTCTGACCAGCCCCCAGTGGTTTGTGAAGATGAAGCCCCTGGCCGAGGCCGCCATCGATGTGGTCAAGGACGGACGCATCAAGTTCGTCCCCGAACGCTTTACCAAGACCTACCTCAACTGGATGGAGAACGTGCACGACTGGTGTATCTCCCGTCAGCTCTGGTGGGGTCACCAGATCCCCGCCTGGTACTGTGACGACTGTGGCCACATTACGGTTTCCCGCGACGATGCCTGCCAGTGCGAAAAGTGCGGCAGTCAGAATATCCACCGCGATGAGGACGTGCTGGACACCTGGTTCTCCTCCGCCCTGTGGCCCTTCTCCACCATGGGCTGGCCGGAAAAGACCGATGATCTCAACTACTGGTATCCCACCACGGTCATGGTCACCGGCTATGACATCATCTTCTTCTGGGTGGCACGTATGATCTTCTCCGGTATGGAGCAGATGAAGGCCGAACCCTTCAAGACGGTCTTTATCCATGGTCTGGTGCGCGACAGCCTGGGCCGCAAAATGTCCAAGTCCCTCGGCAACGGCATCGACCCGCTGGACATGGTCGACCAGTACGGCGCCGACGCCCTGCGCTTTAACCTGATCACCGGCAACTCCCCCGGCAACGACATGCGCTTCTATGTGGAAAAGTGCGAGGCTATGCGCAACTTCTGCAACAAGCTCTGGAACGCCTCCCGCTTTGTGATGATGAATCTCAGCATCGACAAAAACGAGCTGCCTGAGAAGCTGGAGATCGAGGACAAATGGATCCTCTCCAAGCTCAACACCCTGGCCAAAGAGGTCTGCGAGAATATGGACAGCTTCGAGCTGGGTGTGGCTGCGGGCAAGATCTATGACTTTATCTGGGACAGCTACTGCGACTGGTACATTGAGCTGACCAAGCCACGCCTCAACGGCAGTGACGAGCAGTCCAAGCTCTCCGCGCAGAAGGTGCTGCTGTATGTGCTGACAGAGATCCTCAAGCTGATCCATCCCTTCACGCCGTTTATCTCCGAGGAGATCTGGCAGGCCCTGCCCCATGAGGGCGAGGCCCTGATGGTGGAGCGTTACCCCGCCTATAACGAAGCGCTGAGCTTCCCCGAGGATGAGCAGAACTTCGAGATGGTCATGAACGCAATCAAGGCCGTCCGCGCCCGCCGCAGCGAGATGAATGTCCCGCCCTCCCGCAAGGCGCATTTGATCATCGTCACCGATAAGAAGGCGGCTTTTGAAGCCGGCGTGAGCTATATCTGCAAGCTCGCCTACGCCAGCGAGGTCAGCGTTCTGGATGCCGCCCCGTCCAGCACCGAGGGGATGGTCTCAGTCGTCACCGACAACGCCCGTATGTTTATGCCCATGGCGGAGCTGGTGGATCTGGAAAAGGAGAAGGCACGCATTGAAAAGGAGCTGGCCAACGCCGAAAAGCAGCTGGCCGGACAGAATGCCAAGCTTGCCAACCAGAACTTTGTCACCCGGGCGCCCGAGGCTGTGGTCAATGTCGAACGGGAGAAGAAGGCAAAGCTGGAAGCCCTGATCGAAAATCTCAAGATCAGCCTGGAGAATTTAGGCAAGTGAGCGCCTTTCGACACGCTGCGCAAAACGAAATCAGTATAATAACACCGCGTAGGAATACGCGGTGTTATTTTTTAGCAAAAGGAGCAAAAGCTATGGAAATACGGACGAGCTTTGAGGCGGGACGGCTGACTGTCTATCTGAGCGGAGAACTGGACCACCATGAGGCACGCTGCGCCATGCATCGGATTGACGAGCTGCTGGACGAATATATCCCGCGCGACTGCGCGCTCAATCTCTCGGGACTGAGCTTCATGGATTCCAGCGGGATCGCCGTGATCATCCGGGTCAGCCGGCGGATGACGGTACTGGGCGGCCGGGCCTGGATCGAGGACCCGGCACGGCAGCCGCAGCGGGTCATCGATGCGGCGGGGATCGACCGGCTGGTGCCGGTGGCCAGGAGCAGATAAAACAAGAATACAGGAGGATAACATGAAGGAAGATAACTAGATAAAGTTTGAGTTTCCCACCCGCAGCAGCAACGAGGCATTTGCCCGCGCCGCGGCCGCGGCCTTTGCCGCCCAGCTAGACCCGACCATGGAGGAGCTTGGCGATCTGCGCACGGCGGTTTCCGAGGCGGTGACCAACGCCATCGTCCATGCTTACCCGGACAGCATCGGGCGGATCGCTATGCGCCTGCGCATTTTAAACGGTTCGACCCTGGAGATCAGCGTGCGCGACTGGGGGCGCGGGATCGAGGATGTTGAACGCGCCATGCAGCCCCTCTACACCTCCGGCGGGGAAGAACGCAGCGGCATGGGCTTTACCATCATGGGCAGCTTTACCGACAAGCTCCGCGTGCGCTCCAGACCCGGCAAGGGAACCACTATCACCATGCTGAAGACGATCAGTCCCCGTGTGCAGCACCGATGAACGAGGCGTTTACCGTTCTGATCCGAAGGGCCCGAGACGGCGATAAGGAAGCCAAGCAGCGCCTGGTGGAGGAGAACGCAGGGCTGATCTGGAGCGTGGCGCGGCGGTATTTCGGGCGCGGCGCGGAGCCGGACGACCTGTATCAGCTGGGCTGCGTGGGTTTTCTCAAGGCGATCGACGGTTTTGATGAAGACTATGGCACCCAGTTTTCCACCTATGCGGTGCCTAAAATCGCCGGTGAGATCCGACGCTTCCTGCGCGACGACGGCGCGGTTAAGGTCAGCCGGACAGTGAAGGAGCAGGCGGCTAAAATTCGGCAGGCGCGTATGCTTCTGGAGCAGCGTATCGGACGTGAGCCGAAGATTTCCGAGATATCCCGTGAGACCGGACTGACTGCCGAGGAGATTGCCTTTGCCGAGACGGCCACCGGCCCCGCTGATAGCTTCCAGCGAGAGAGCGGTGAGGACGGCTTTACCCTGGAGCTTGTGCTTGGCGATTACGGCGCAGAGGAGAAAATGGTGGAGCATGTGGCCCTGCGCGCGGCGATCGAAAAGCTCCCGGAGCGTGAGCGCCAGGTCATTGCGCTGCGTTATTACCATGGAATGACGCAGCAAAACTGCGCCAAAGTAATGCATGTATCCCAGGTGCAGATCTCCCGGCTGGAGCGCCGCGCGGTCGAGCAGCTGCGTCATATGCTGGAGTCATAAGAAAGGTAGAAATACCGGCCCGTTTGGGCCGGTATTTCTTTATAGCTTTTCGATTACACCCTTCATGACAAAAAAGTTTACGGTCATGGTTATAGGGGTGACAAGGATCTTGGATAACAACGCAGAGAAGCGCGTGATCAAGGGCCAGGTGAAATGCCGCAACAGGAAGACGTTCACCGCACCCAGCAGGCGCGAGATCAGGAAAATCAGCACCAGCTGGTAAACAATATAGACTGTGTATTTGATCCAAAGGGGGATGCGGTGGCTGTCGCGGAAAACAACGCGGGTGGAGAACAAAAAGACAAAGCTTGCGCCCAGCAGGGAAGAAAAGACGTTGTTCACCATGAGGTTGCTATAACGTAAACTGAGCAGGGTATAGGCTGTGAAATCCAGCAGCCAGCCAATGCCGCTCAAGCCCAAAAATCGAACAGCCTGCCGCAGCAACGCTTTGGCGCGGCCTTCGTTTTTCGTCACAGGTCGTCACCCCGCTTGATGCACAAGGTTTGGCAGCCGCTTGCAAGGCCGGCCGCAATGCCGGAGGCGGAGTCCTCAAAGATCAGGCAGTTTTCCCGGCTGACGCCGCAGGCCTCAATCACTGCGTTGTAGCAGGCGGGGTCCGGCTTGGCCGCGGTGACGTCCTCCTGTGTGACGACAATGTCAAACAGAGAGGCAAGCGCAAAGTACCGCAGAATCGCGTCCACATTTTTCCGGCTGGCAGTGGTGACAAGCGCGAGCGTGTATTCGCTTTTGAGCGCACGGAGAATATCGACCAGGCGTTCATTGACCTGAGCGGATTTGAGACACTCGGCATACAGCTCGATCTTGCGATCATGTACGGATTCAATTGCCGGGTGCCCCTGGCCCATGATCTCCGGCAAAAAATCCCGATAAGCACGGCCGTCGCAATGGTGAACATACTGCTCGTAGCTCAGGGAAAATCCCTGCTCGGCCAGAGCGGTCTGATAGGCAAGATGGTTGGCCCGTTGGGTAAAGACCAAGGTCCCGTCCAGATCGACCATGGCCAGCTTATGCTTTTTCAAACCAGTCATAGACATCGTTTGCCACCATGATAAAGCCGGCATAGAACATAGGCGCCAGCTTACTGTCCTTTCTCAGTTTGTAGGGGAGCAGCCGCAGCCAGTGGACAAGCTCATGATAGAAAATGCTCCGCACCTCGTCATGGCTGAAATGAGCATCCATATGAGCACGCAGAACGGAAAGCAGCTCGTCATAGGTCGTGGAACGGGTATAGATAAAGTCGATGCGGTTTTTGACCACAGATACGGCGCTGGTCTTCATCATAAACTCATAGCCACCATGCAGGGATTGAAGCAGCTTGGCGTAGTCAAGAAACTTAGAATCCAGAATGTTGCCGGGGTTGGGATCAATGAGGTAGAAGCCCGGCCCCTCGCCGCGGTCGACACAGATAATGTTTTCGATGGTCAGATCCCCGTGAATGTCACTGATTTTATCATCACGAAAAATCTGGCGCAGATGCTCGGCCGCAAACATCGGCAGGAGCTGGGAGAGATTTCGGTATTCCCGGTGGTTGATGACCAGCGTATCATAGCGCAGAAGCTCATGCAGCTCGCGCGAAGCGAGAAGGATTTCCAAATTCTCCTCCGCTTTGACGGCAATATAGCGATCAAGAACGGCGGAATCGACCGGCGTGCAGTCCCGGTACAGACCTGACTCCACCGCGTCCAGGACACAGAGCAATACCTGCTGCGCCGCAGCAAGCGGGTGGGAATGGACAAATTGAAACAGACCGACAGCTTCACTGTGATAGCGCATATCATAGCTGCAATACTCGGCGTTGGTTTCGCTCCCGATAATTTCGCAGATCGGAACGCAGCCCTCATGCAGGCGGAGCCACTGGAGCTGTTCGGCCAGCTTTTCACCGTCCCGCCCAAAAGCGTATTTGCGGTAAAAGACGGTCTGCTTGTCCATGCAGAGTATGGTAGAGGCGTTGGAGCCGGAGGAGCAGTCGGCAATGATGCTGATGTCGCGGTTGAGGGCGATAAATTTTTTGAGGGTCTCCGGCTGGCGGGCGCTGAAATAATCGTCAAGAAAACTCAGCTGATCTTTCTCCTCGATCTGCGGAAGAATTTTGAGATACTGCCCGCTGTCTGTGCGGTCAACAGCGTCACGGCTGCGCAGAGACGGAAAAACGGTGGCGATAAAGAAAACCAGCGGCGGCAGCAGCATATAGGCAGCGAGAACCAGCTGATCACGCAAAATGGCGGCATTCTGTGAGGTGCTTCTCAACGCGCTTAGATCCAGACTTGCCCGGGAAAACAGCAGGATCACGATCTCAACCAGACTATAGTCAGAACCAAGGCTTGTAAGGAAAAGGCCAAGCAATGTGTAGGATGCGATGTAGCAAAGCCACATCAGGCATGTTTCCATCAATACCAGACCGAGGCGGATATGTTTCAAATCCCGGAAGGTGTTGATCAGGGACCAAAAGAAGCGCTCACACCGCAGGCGGATATGATCGTTGAAGATGGAGCAGATGGCCATGGTAAAGCGCTTGATAGCGGTAGAGAAGCTGCGGACGAAAGCAAGGCCGAGCAGGATGACCACCGCCGCGATAAAGTAAAACTTTGCCGAATCCAGCACCAGCGCACGCTGCACACCCGCAAGCAACAGCGCCGCGAACAGCAGAGATACTGCCAGCACGTCCAGAAAACGGTCGAGAATCACGGTGGCCAACGACAGGCCGACGCCGTTTTTCATCCGATGCCCGGAATACCATGCCCGGAAAAGGTCGCCCAGCTTGAAGGGCAAAATGAAGTTTAGTGCGTAGCCCAGCGACATCGCGCGCAGCAGCGCTCCGGTCGGGGGATTTTCGTAGATACCGATAAAGCGGCTCCAGCGTTTGATGCGGACAGCATGTCCCAACAGCAGCATAAGGATGGAGAAGAAAAACAAAAGCGCTCTCACGGCCCTTCTACCTCCAACAGTCGGGGGTCTTCGGCTGCCACGGCGTACTCCGCAGGCGTACCGAAGGAAATGTGCAGATCGGTTTGAAAAGCTTGCAGCTTTAAGCCTGCGCGGGCCATCACGTCATACACACCGCTGACGAAGAATTCCTCATAGCGGCACTCGGTCAAATAAGCTTCGGCGGCGGAGAGAAAGGTGTCCGCGTTTTTGAAATAATAGGCGCCGCAGATGGCGTCTTCACTCACGACCTGTTTCTCCGCAGTGCCGATGATCGCACCGGCTTCATCATAACGGAGATAGCTGAACTTTTCCTCCGCCGAGCGGAAGGTCAGCAGCGCTCCGTCTGGACTTTTAAAGTTACCGGCAGCGCAGAAATCCGCAAAGGCGCGGCAGCGGAACATGTGGTCGCAGTCGTTGAAGAGCAGCGGGCCGCCGTCCCTTATGTCCTTTGCCCCGGCCATGCAGGTCAGCACAGCGCCGGGCAGTACTTCGGGAATGACGGTAATTGCCGCGTCCGGATAGAACTGCTGAATCACCCGGTCGATCGCAAAGTCACGCACATGCTCCTCAAGCACCACAAAGCGTAGATCCGCGACCGGTGTGTCCTTGAGAATCGATTGGGCTGCCCAATAGAAGAAGGGACGATCCCGGAGCAAGATGAGCGGCTTGGGGATTACAAATCCGTCTTTGAAAAAGCGGGCGCCGCGTCCACCCATAGGCATAATCAGGTGCAGCTTATCCACGCTCACGCCTCCCCACCGACGGAGAAGATTTCCTGCGCTGTATAGGACGCGACCGGCGTATCACGGTGCTCGGCATAGAGAAGCTTTTTCCTGTCAAAAACGTACATGCGCAGAATGTCCAATACCTGCATGGAGTTTTTCACCATCTTGACGTTACTGACCTGATCGTCCTCACGCCAGCTGATGGGGAAAAACTTGATATGCAAACCAAGCCCGATGGAAGCCGGGAGCATATAGTCGTTGAAAATCATGTTGTCCTTAAACTTCAGGTAGTAGCCGTTTTCCAAACTCTTAACCTTATACATGTTCAGGCCGGAGCCAAGATCATAGATGCGGTGTCCCACGCCGACGGAGAAGAGAAGATTGAAAACCCGGTTGCCGACGGTACGGAAAGCCGAGTAACCCTGCAGATGGGAACCGTGCATAAAGCGTGCGCCAAGAAAGCAATCGCAGCTGCGATAGTCGCCGTTTTTTAAATAGGGCAGGAGATTGGAAAGCTCCCCCTGATCGTCGCCATGCAGGACAATGACATAGTCAAAGCCATGCTCGAGCGCGTAACCGAAGGCAACCTTATGGGAGCCGCCGAGCCCGTAATTATGATCATTGCGCAGGAGCTTGACCGGCACCGAGAGGGGATTGGCCTTGAGCCAGTCGATGACCGCCTGTTCACCGCCGTCGGTGCTGCGATTGTTGACCACAATCACCTGCGAGAGAAAGCCGGCGCTTTCACCCTTGAGCTGGGCAAGCACACGTACGATCTGCTTTTCACAGTTATACATGGGAATAAACAATAAAATCTTATCCATGCCGATGCCTCCGACACTATACTTTATCCATGATAAATTACCATAGAAACGCACTTTTTTCAACAGGAAAGCGCAAGCTTTCCACTTCCTTGACTTTGCTTTTTTTAGCGTGTATGATTAACGGGAACACGAAAGGGGAAGCGGATGCCATGACGACTGAGATCGGTGCTTCGACGCTGAAGGAAAAGAAAGAATATAAAATACTCGGCGCGATTGCGTTGGTTTACTGGCTGGCGATGTTTTATTTTGAACGCTTTGCCTTTGAGCCGGGCGCAGCCTCTCAGCGGATTATGACGTATATAGGCGTTAAGCTGGTTTCCCTGGTTTGTATTTGGCTGCTTCTGCTGTTTTTCGTCCGGGCGGTGCGCGGCTGGCGCGACGGCGGGGCCGCGGCGGGAACGCTTAAATATATGCTGCCACTGTTTGTGATCGTGACGGGCTTTTGGGCCGTTTCCGACGCGTACCCTTTCGGCGCCGGTGACCAGGCGAACATCCTGGAAGCTGCGCGCAGCTATAGTAATCTGGGCGGCTTTTTCAATTATCTGACTACCCTTGTGCCAATGGTGGCCATGAGTATTTTCCCCAGCGGGGGATTTGCTGTGGTATTCAAAATCCTCCTTGTCAGCATGGGTGTCGGCTACTGTATCTATCGGATGGGTCGGGTGATTTCGCCGCGCGCGTCCCTGCTGATGGCTGCGCCGTTTCTGCTGCCGCCGGGGTTTTACCTGAGCTATAACATCCATCGCTGCCCGATGTACGCGGTACTGTACCTCGTTTATTCCTGCCTGCTGATCTGTGATTGGCTGGAGGGACGCAAACTGACACGGGGCAAGTTCCTGCTGCTTTGTTTTATGACGGCGGCTCTGACCCAGTGGCGCTCGGAGGGCATCTATCTGCTGATCCTGGGGCCGTTTCTGCTCTACTTTGCTTACCGGCCTGCGCTTGACCGGCGGGGCATGGCGCTGGCGTTAGCGGTTATGCTGGCCGCCCAGGTGCTGGTCTATATTCCGCAGAAGCTGGAGTCTGACGCAGGTGAGCAGAGTTATAACCGCGACATGCCGCTGTTCCAGTGCCTGATCACCAATATGGAGCGCAAGGGCTTGGACCATGAAAAGAACGCAGCCGACCTTGCCGTTGTAGATCAGTACCTCTCTGTTGATGAGATTCATCGGCTCAACGAAGAACTGGGCGACTATATGTACGGGGACAACATCATTGTCTATTACGGCCTGCGCCATGGCGCAAGCCGGGAGACGGAGGAGGCTTTCAAGAAGGCGGTAATCCGCATTGTGCTGAAAAACCCGCTGGTGTATATTCGTACGCAGCTCGGTGCGTGGTCGTACATTACAACGACCAGCTATCATGAGCGGAAGCTCGATGCGATCGCCAATATTTTTCAGAATCTCTATGTTCCGACTGCCTGGCTGTTGATCCTCTGGATCTGGCTTTTACGAAAAAAGAAATGGACGCTCTGGCTGGCGACAAGCGGTCACCTGATCCACATGGCAATTACCACGGCCTTGCTTCCAGCTTCGTATTTTAAGTATTACTATTCGGAATATGTTTACGCTGTCTTCTCGGCCATTCTGGTTATCGGCCTGGTTATCCGGCAGCGAAGAACGGCCAAGGTCCTTCTGTAACCGATAAAGCGGCGCCGCAAATGCGGCGCCGCTTTATCGGTTTAGTTATAAATCACGTTCATATCCACAAGGCCGCGTATGCCATTGACCGCGCCGTGGTCGGTAAACTGCCACATGTCGTAGGGCCGGTCAAAGTTCGGCAGGCGGTTAAAGCTCGTGTAATTGGCGAGCCAGGTAGTGTAACGGGAAAGCGTGGGGTAATTGATGTGGTTTTTAAAGAAGTTCAGTCCGGAATACACACCCGCATCATAACCGTGGCTTTGAACCGTGGCGCAAAAGGCATGTACAATCGCGGCTCGCTGGGCCTTGCTCAGCCGATCCGCGCGTCCGTTGGGATAATCGCCGGACTGCTCCGTGTCGAAGAAAATAGGGCATTCCAGTTTGACGCCATGCAAACGATCCAGCAGCATATTGGCTTCCTGTACGGCCTCAACAGGTGTGACAGCGGTAGAGTAGACATAGACGCCTACGTCGACTCCGGCGGACATAGCGCCCTGGAGATTTTGCGCAAAGCAGCTGTCATCCCATAAAAGCCCCGTCTCCCAGCCGCGGTAGGAGGCGCGCAGAATGGCAAAGTCGATCCCCTGGGCCTTGACGGCGGGCCAGTTGATGCCCTTGTTGTAATAGGAAACGTCAATGCCCAGTGCGTCCGCCTTCTGGCCGTACATGTTGAAATAGTACAGCTTGCCCTCAATCTGCCGCAAGCCGGTGAGTACCTGGCTGTCGTTGATAAAATAATAAGTCTCGCCGTCAATCTCCCGCCAGTGGGTGTCCTGTACAGCTTCCTCCATGGAAACCGGCTCCGGCGTAGGCGCGCGGGTTTCCAGCACAGGGGAAGGCGTGAGCACCGGATGCGGCGTAGAGGCAGGCGCTGGGGGCGGTGTCGGGGTCGCCTCCACAGGCACGTCCCCCGACAATCGGAGCATCTGCGGAATGACAACGAGGGCCGAGATCAGCAAAAGAAGGCAGGGCAGCGCCAAAATCAGTACGCGTTTCCACCTGGGCATGCGCTTACCCTCCGATGGCGGTGTGTCTTTCTTGCTCATTACCTGATCGTTCTCCATCCCGTTTGTTCGTAGTGTTATCAGAATACTCGGCGCCGTGAAAAATGTCAATTATCAGTTTCGGTTCTTGTGCCGGAGCATGGAATGTGGTACAATCCAAAACATGATGACTGATTTTGAAAAACAATATATAGAAGCGGTCCGTGATGTGGTTCTCAGCGATTTTGAAAAGCTCAACCCCATGCAGCAGGAGGCGGTGCTGGCGACCGAAGGGCCGTTGCTGATCCTGGCGGGAGCAGGCAGCGGAAAGACTACCGTCCTCATCAACCGCATTGCCAAGCTCTTAAAATACGGCCGTGCCGGAGATTGTGAGGATATCCCGGAGGATGCCGGTGAGACACAGCTGGCTATCCTGCGCGCGGGCGGTGAAAGAGCGAAGGCGCTTGCGGCGCTCGATCCCGTGGCGCCCTGGCGTATTCTCGCCATCACCTTTACCAACAAAGCGGCAGGCGAACTCAAGGACCGACTGGAGCAGATGCTGGGTGAGCAGGCGCAGGATATCTGGGCCTGTACCTTTCATTCTGCCTGCGTGCGGATTCTGCGCCGGGACGCCGAGCGTTTGGGGTATACGGGCAGCTTTACGATTTATGATACCTCTGACAGCCTGAGCCTGCTCAAGCATATCCTTAAAGACATGGATCTGGACGAGAAAGTCTACGCGCCCAAGAGTGTACTGGGGGAGATCAGCCGCGCCAAAGACGCGGGGATGACAGCCGCAGAATACAAGGCCCGGGCCGACGCCTCCGGGGATATCCGCCGTAAGCAGATCGGTTCTATCTATTCCGAGTATACCCGGCGCAGCTTCACGGCCAACGCGATGGATTTTGACGACCTGATTTTTAACACCGTGCGCTTGCTGGAGGATAACAGCGATGTGCGGGAACACTGGCAGCGGCGCTTTCAGTATGTGCTCATTGACGAGTATCAGGACACCAATCGCCTGCAATACCGGCTCAGTTCACTGCTGGCCGGGGGCTGGGGCAACATCTGTGTGGTGGGTGACGATGACCAGAGTATCTATAAATTCCGCGGCGCAACGATTGAAAATATTCTGGACTTTGAAGACCAGTATAAGGGCTGCCGGGTGATACGGCTTGAGCAGAATTACCGCAGCACTTCCCACATCCTTGATGCGGCCAACGCTGTCATCAGCAATAATTACCGACGTAAAGGGAAGGCACTGTGGACCAACAAAAACGGAGGAGAGCTGCTGACCCATTATTTTGCCGACGACCAGAACGATGAGGCGCAGTATGTGGCCTCGGTGATTCTGGGCGATTACGGCCGCGGAGCCAACTGGCGCGATCACGCGGTGCTCTATCGCATGAACGCGCAGTCCAACCAATTTGAATATGCCTTCAAGCGCAGCGGCATTCCGTACCGTATCATTGGCGGTACGCGCTTCTTTGACCGGGCTGAGGTCAAGGACGTGCTGGCGTATTTAAGCGTGATCTCCTCTCCGTCTGACGATCTGCGCCTGACGCGGATTATCAACGTACCGCCCCGCGGCATCGGTGTAAGGACGGTCGAGACGGTGGCGGAGCTTGCCCGCGACAGAGGGCAGTCTATGTTTGACGTGCTGCTCGCTGCCGATCAAATTCCCCAGCTTCAGCGCTCGGCGGTGAAGCTGCGTCTGTTTGCCAATATGATCCGTGAGCTGAAGGCTTTTTCAACCGCCCACGGCCCGGATGAGCTGCTGGATGAGCTGCTGGAGAAGACGGGCTATGTCCGCGCGCTGGAGGAGAAAAACACCACCGAGGATACCGCCCGCGCCGAGAACGTGCGCGAGATCAAAACCAGCATCCTGACTTATATGAAGGAATCCGGGGATACTACGCTGGAAGGGTATCTGGCAAACGTTGCGCTGTATACGGATATGGACAACTATGACGCAGACGCAGACTGCGTCGTGCTCATGACCATCCACAGCGCCAAGGGCCTGGAGTTCCCCACGGTATTTCTGGTGGGCATGGAGGAGACGATCTTTCCCGGTATCCGCGCCATCGGTGAGCCGGAAGAAATGGAGGAAGAACGCCGCCTTTGCTATGTTGCCATTACGAGGGCAAAGGAAAAGCTGTACATGACCTCCGCCCATAACCGCATGCTCTTTGGCCGGACCACGGCCAATCGAGTCTCACGTTTCGTGTTTGAGATTCCGGAGGAGCACATCAAAAAAAGTGTTCCAAAAAACTACGGATTCACCGAACGCAGCCATGACCTGGGCTTTGCCTATAAGTCACCCTGGCAGGACAGCACATCGCCGCAGCGCAAAAGCTTTGCAGCGCCGGCAGACAAGAGCGCCCCGCCTGCGGATTACACGGTCGGCGATCGCGTGCGGCATACCGCCTTTGGTAGCGGTGAGATCGCAAAGATGACGCCCATGGGCGGCGATTTTCTGGTGGAGATTCATTTTGACACCATTGGCGTAAAGAAGCTGATGCTGCGTGCTGCGGCGGCGCATATGAAAAAGGAACAGGCGTAGACATGAATAAGAACTATCCGCTGCTCGGCAGGCTGGCCCTGCTCTTTACGGCGATCATATGGGGCACGTCCTTTGTTATTCTAAAAAACGCGCTGGGCAGCGTGGGAACGCTGTGGGTGCTGGCGATCCGCTTTACAGTCTCGGCGCTGATTATGCTGGCCGTGGCCGGCAGACACCTGAAGACTGTCTCGCGTCGCTGTGTGCGGGGGAGCGTGATTATGGGCGTGTTTCTTGCCACGGCCTATATTGTGCAGACCTATGGCCTGGTATACACGACGCCGGGAAAAAACGCCTTTCTCACGGCCACCTACTGTGTGCTGACACCCTTTCTGGCCTGGGCAATCTATCATCGCCGGCCGGGTGCGTCCAATATCCTGGCGGCAATACTGTGTGTTACGGGGATTGGCTTTGTTTCTCTGGGCGAGGGGCTGACGGAATTAAACCGTGGCGACCTGCTGACTTTGGCCTGCGGTGTGTTCTACTCATTGCAGATCATTACCATGGAAAATTACAGCGACAGTGGGGAGGCGTCTCTCATTGCCGCCATCCAGTTTGTGACCGCAGCCGTGATCTGCTGGGCCGGGGCGCTGGCCTTTGAGCAGCCGCCGGTTCATGTTTCCGTCGGCGCGTGGCTGAACATTGCCTATCTGAGCGTGATGTGCACGGCGGTCTGCTTCTTCCTCCAGGCCTGGGGCATGAAGTATACGCCATCCTCTACGGCAGCCATGCTGATGACTTTGGAGGCCGTGTTCGGCGTGATTATATCTGTGCTGTTTTACCATGAACAGCTCACGGGCAAAATCGCTTTTGGTTTTGTGCTGATTTTTGCCGCGGTGCTTCTGTCTGAGGCAAGACCGTTTCGCGGAAAGAAACTTATCTAGAAAGGGAACTGGTATGCAGGAGCTTCTACTCAAACGGGTTTACCGCCATTTCAAGGGTGACTGCTATCTGGTTGAAGACATCGCCCGTCACTCAGAGACAGGGGAAGAGTATGTCGTTTACCGTAAACTCTATGGTGACGGCTCGCTATGGATTCGCCCGAAAGTAATGTTTCTCAGCCCGGTGGACCGGGAGAAATATCCCAATTGTCAGCAGGAGTACCGTTTTCAGCTGTTGGAGATTGAGAGCGTTGCAGGCCACGGAGAGAAAGCATGAACATCAATGGCTTTGAGATCGAGCGCCGGTTTCTGATCGCCATGCCGGAGCCGGAGTTCCTGCAAGCGCTTGACGGCTCGGAGATCGTGCAGACCTATCTGCTGGGAGAAAAAGGCACGACTGAGCGCGTGCGCTGCCGCCGGTGGCCTGACTGCTGCGTTTACACGCATACCGTTAAGCGCAAGGTCAGCAATGTCCGCCGATATGAAGAAGAAAGGGAGATCACCGAAGCGGACTATGAGGTCCTGCTCCGGCGTGCCGATCCCGCGCGGCGCCCCATCCGAAAGCGCCGTTATTGCCTGAGGGACGCAACGTTTACCTGGGAAATCGATGTGTTCCCCTTCTGGCAGCGACAGGCGATCATGGAAATTGAGCTGAACGACGAGGCGCAAAGTTTTTCTTTCCCGACCGGCGTTCGGATCCTACGGGAGATCAGCGATGATAAACGTTACACCAATGCGGCACTGTCGAAGGCTGTGCCTGATGAAGACGTTTTTTGAGGGAACAAACATTTCCGCTTTACGTCTTTAATGCTGAAAGGATGATGAAAATGAAGAAGTTGATTTCTATTCTTTTAATCCTGACGCTGTGCCTGGGCCTCTGTGCCTGCCAGGCAGCGGGAAAGGTCGAGCTCCCGCCCATACCCACGTCCGAGCCGAGCGCGGAGCCTGTGCCGCAGCCGGAGGACGACGTTCCTGCCACACCGGAGGCGCAGCCCAAGGATACCCCTGCGCCGGAGGCGGAAGGAAACCTGATCGTTACCGTAGAGAAAACAGAGCTGGAGGCCTATGACCCGCAGAACGGAGAGACGCTGATCCTCCGCTTTTCCTATGATACCCCGCGCGTGATCAGCGAAACCGCACCGGCTGCTGCGCAGGCCATCAACGAGTATCTGGCGGTGCTTGATGAGGCGTATTATACCGGCGACGATTTTGGCGACGGTTACGGCACCGGCTACAACAACATGCTGACCATGGCGGAGGATAACTACATCTTCATGGTGGAATCCCAGATGGAATATCCCAGCTATGAATACACGGCTGACCGTACGGCAACGGTTGTCCGCAATGACAACCGGGTCCTGACCGTATGCTATAACGATTACACCTATACCGGCGGTGCCCACGGCATGTACAGCGCCCGTTACTACAACTTTGACCCGTCCACGGGCGTGGTATTGAGTCTTTCGGATCTGAGCGCAGACGAGCCTGCGTTCAAAGCGTACCTGACGGACCGCATGGCAGCGCTTGCCCAGACAGACGAAACCATTCAGTCGCAGATCGATGGCTTTGTCGATCCCGCAGACTATGACAGCGCTTTTTCTTCGCTGCTGCGCGACGGCTCCTGGTTCCTGGGCTACGACGGCTTGACGGTCGTCTCCGATCTGTATGAGATCAGCTCTTATGCCGACGGACTGGTTTCTTTTGTGATCCCGTATGAACAGTTGACGGAGTATCTCGATGCCCGCTATCTTCCCACCAACATGGGCACTGGCAGCTTTCGCGTTCTGGCCGAGGCGGATATGGTCGACGGCAGCACGGAAATTATTGACATGATCAAGGTCTTCGATGAGGGGTACACGTATTATCTGGTGGCCGACGGCTCGGTGAGAGATGTTCAGATCTCCCTGGTTGAGTATTCCACCTTCTTCTATAATCAGGGACTGCTCTGGGGCTGCAGCGCAATGGATGATGCCGCCGTGCAGCTTGTCACCCTGATTCCTGAGGGGATGCCGAACCTGAAGCTCAGCTATCGGGACGCTGACGGCGCACATGTGTTCTATCTCAGTGAGAGCGGCTTGAACGGTGAACCCTTGCTGGTCGACGACAGTATTGAGCCTGTTGGTTAACGCAGGAAAGCATTGGTAAAAAAGACGAAAATTTAATCTAAAAATTGTTGACATTGCTGCCTGCACGTGGTATTCTATTTGAGCCGCATTGAAGGGGTAAGTAAGATGAGGTTAGACCTCCACCTCAAGAGCGAGTCCTGTAAAGAGGGAGGAAATGTTCATGAAGCATGCTATCATCGTGACCGGCGGCAAGCAGTACCGTGTGGCCGAGGGCGACGTGATCTTCGTTGAGAAGCTCGATGCCGCGGCTGGCGAGGCTGTTAAGTTCGACCAGGTTCTGGCTGTGATCGATGGCGAGGACGCCAAGTTCGGCGCACCCGTGATCGAGGGCGCTTCCGTCAGTGCCAACGTCGTTAAGAACGGCAAGGGCGCCAAGGTCCGCGTCTACAAGATGAAGCCCAAAAAGGGTTACCGCAGAACGCAGGGCCACAGACAGCCCTACACCAAGGTTCAGATCGAAGCGATCAACGCCTGATTTTCCGCAACTGATTTTGACAGAAGGAGGAGAAACCGAATGGCACATAAAAAAGGTATGGGTTCTACCAAGAACGGCCGCGACAGTGAGTCTAAGCGTCTTGGCGCCAAGAGAGCCGACGGACAGTTTGTCCTGGCCGGCAATATCCTTGTCAGACAGCGCGGAACGAAGATCCACCCGGGTACCAATGTTGGTAAGGGTAAGGACGACACTCTGTTCTCCCTCGTGGACGGCACCGTGAAGTTCGAGCGCATGGGCAAGGACCGCAAGAAGGTCTCTGTTTACGAAGAAATCGCGCAGTAAGTGACCAGTCAGGCCGGACAGCAGTCCGGCCTGTTTCATTTGTCTGATCGTTTTTATTGGAGGGGAGGAGCTTCTATGGCTTCATCTTTTGTCGATAAGGCGCGCATCACTGTGCATGCCGGAAAGGGCGGCGACGGCGCCGTGGCCTTCCACCGCGAGAAGTATGTGGCGGCGGGCGGTCCGGACGGCGGCGACGGGGGCCGCGGCGGGAATGTGGTCTTCACGGTAGATGACAATATGTCCACACTGATGGATTTTCGTTATAAGCGCAAATATGTCGCCGGAAACGGCGCAAACGGGTCCGGCAAGCGCTGCTATGGCAAGGATGGGGAGACGCTGTATATCAAGGTTCCCCGCGGCACCATTGTGCGCGATACCGAGACAGGCGCCATCATGCATGACATGTCCACCGGCGAGGACTGGATCGCGGCCAAGGGCGGCCGCGGCGGCTGGGGCAATATGCATTTTGCCACGCCCACGCGTCAGGTGCCGCGCTTTGCCAAGCCCGGTCTGCCCGGCGAGAGCCATGATATCACGCTGGAGCTGAAGCTGCTGGCCGACGTGGGCTTGGTAGGCTTCCCCAACGTGGGTAAGTCGACGCTCCTGTCTGTTGTCAGTAAGGCGCATCCGAAAATTGCGAACTATCACTTTACCACACTTTTCCCCAACCTGGGCGTGGTATATGTGGACGAGGGCGTCTCTTTTGTCATGGCTGATATCCCCGGCATTATCGAGGGCGCGTCCGAGGGCGCGGGCCTGGGCCATGATTTCCTGCGGCATATTGACCGCTGCCGCCTGCTGGTGCATCTGGTGGACGTCTCCGGCAGTGAGGGCCGTAATCCCGTGGAGGACTTTGAGGCCATCAATGCCGAGCTTCGTGAGTACAGCCCTGAGCTTGCCGAGCGTCCGCAGATCGTTGTGGGCAACAAGTGCGATCTGCTGGGTGAAGAGCGCGAAAATATCGATCGCCTCCGGACACATGTGGAGGCTCTTGGCTATCGCTTCTTTGCTATGAGCGCCGCAACGCATGAGGGTACGCGGGAGCTTGTCAAGGAGTGCGCCGGGAGACTGGCGGAGCTGCCGCCGATTGCCAGCTTTGAGGCCGATTATATTCCGCCTGAGCCGAAGGTCGATACCTCGGGTGAGCTGACTATTGAGCACTTTGATGATATGTGGATCGTAGAGGGGCCGTGGCTCCAGCGGCTGGTGGCAACGGTGAATTTCTCCGACTACGAAAGCCGTATGTATTTCGACCGCGTCCTTCGTGAGGCCGGCGTTTTCAAACGCATGGAGGAACAGGGCGTTAAGGACGGCGATACCGTGAGTATGTACGATCTTATGTTCGAGTATAAGGATTAATGGGGAACAGGAAACGCTGCTGGAACACGGTTTTGACGGTGCTTCTGGTGTCGACGCTGTGCTTTATCTGGGGCAACTCACTGCTTGACCGGGAGGAATCGTCAGATCTGAGTCAGGGGATTCTGGCACAGCTGGCCCCGCTGATCGAGGGACTCGGCCTGGATACGCAAGACGACCATTGGCTCAGAAAGCTGGCTCATTTCCTTGAGTTTGCGCTGCTTGGCGGGGAGCTCATCCTCCTGTTCTATGTAAATGCAGGCGCACGTATGCGGAACTTCTGTGGCGCGGCCGGCATCTCGTTTCTTGTCGCGGCGAGCGATGAGACCCTGCAGCTCTTTACCGGGCGCGGCGCCCAGGTGCGGGACGTACTGCTGGACTTCTCCGGCGCGCTGACCGCTTTGCTGCTCGCAGCGCTGGTTTTGCAAATAATTGGCCGAAGAAAAGAGATTAAACCCGAAGCGTGAAACACCGCTTCGGGCTTTCCATTTTTTCAGCGGTGGTGTATAATCGAGAAAAAAGGGGATGTGGGGAAATGCAGACACTGATCGAGCTTTACGATGAACGGCCGCTGGAGAATGTCCTGGGCGTGGAGATGTTCAAGCCCCAACGGGTGGTCTATATCTGCCCGGAGAACATTGCCTATGACAGAAAGGTGCAGAAAAAACTGCGCGCCTATTTCAGGCACCGCGGCCAAAAGGTGGAGCTGATCTTTGTCAAGGCAAAGATCTACGACACCGAGGCCATGCTCAAGCTGTTCCGCGGTACAGTGACGCAATATCCCGACTGCGCCATGGATATCACCGGCGGCACTGATGCGGTGCTGTTTGCGGCGGGTCTGCTCAGTGCGGAAATGGCAATCCCGGTCTTTACCTACAGCCGTCGAAACAATACCTTTTATGATATTAAAAATGCGCCCTTTGCCGCGAAGCTCCCCTGTGATGTAACATATACGGTAGAGGATTGCTTTATGATGGCGGGCGGCTCCATGCGCTCGGGCCGGGTGGATAACAGCATTCTGCACCGATATCTGGGCGACATCGATCCTTTTTTCCGGCTCTACCTGAAACACCGGCGGAGCTGGACGAAGATCGTAACCTATATCCAGCGGATCTCTCCGGCCGATTCCGACGGCTTCTTTTCCCTGGATGCTGCCGGCCCCTATACGGTGAAGGGGGAGCGTGCCGCGCGGATCGACGCCCCGGAAGACGCGCTGTGGGATCTGGAGACAATCGGCCTGATCTCCGCGCTGAGCATCGACAGAGAGCGGGGGGTGAGCTTCCGCTTTCGGGATAAGCAGGTGCGTGCATGGCTGCGTGACGTGGGGAGCGTTTTGGAGCTCTATGTCTATAAGGCCTGCCTGGATTCGGGACTGTTCCATGATGTGCGTACCAGCGCGATTGTGGACTGGGAAGGGGACGAGCGCAGCAATGCCGTCACCAATGAGCTGGACGTCATGTGTACCCGCGGCGTGACCCCGGTTTTCATCAGCTGCAAAACCTGCGATGTCAAGACCGAAGCACTCAACGAGCTGGCTATCCTGCGCGACCGCTTCGGCGGACAAATTGCCCGTGCTGCGATTGTCACCGCCGAGCGCGGCGGTGCGTCCATGCGCAACCGCGCATCAGAGCTGGGTATTACGGTGATCGACTTAAATGATCTTACCGCAGATCGCATTGGACAGCGCATCAAGACGCTGATGAAGAATACATAAACAATACAGCCCTCCTGTCAGGATAACGGGAGGGCTGTGATTTATCTCTGGCACTGTCGGCCGGTATTGTCAATAAAGCTGTCACCCTTGAGAAGAAGCTGGGAGATGGGGACAATCTCGTATCCGTCGGCAAGCAGGGCCTCCAAAATCCCGGGAAGCGCCTCGGGCGTGTTCTCGGCTGCGTTGTGAAATAGTACGATGCTGCCCGGCTGCACCTTGTCGAGTACGCGGCGCTGGATCTGCCCGGCGGGAATACCCTTCCAGTCAAGGCTGTCTACATCCCATTGTACGGCCGTCATGCCAAGGGAGGAGATCGCGCTGATCACATGGTCGTCATATTCCCCGTAGGGGCAGCGGAAAAGCGTTGGCGTGGCGCCGGTGATCGCGGCGATCTTATTATTGCAGGCGGTGATGTCGGACACAATTTCACTATGGCTGAGCTTGGAGAAATGAGCATGGGTGGAGGAGTGGTTCATGACCTCGTGCCCGGCATCGCTCAAAGCCTGTACGGATTCGGGATAACGGTCAACCCAGTCGCCCACCACAAAGAACGTCGTTTTGACACCGTACTGATCTAAAATGTCGATCAGTTTTTGCGTGTCCTCGTTACCCCAGGCGGCGTCAAAGCTGATGGCGACGGTTCTGTCATCCCGCTGCACACAATAAACGGGAAGCTGTCGGTTGGAAGCCGCCACGCCCACCAGCGCCGGGCTGTTCACTGCCCAAAAGATCCCAACCACTGCCGCCAGCATGACGATGGCCGAGAGGGTATTCTTATGTTTTTCCACAATCTTTTTAAAGTCTGACAAGCGCATCACTCCTTTTGGTACAGGATATGCGCGCCCCGCTGTTTTTATTTGCTGAATGAATGTTCGGTACACTGCTGCTTGACGCGGCGTTTGTTCGGTCGTAAAATACAATCATTGAAATCCCGGGGAGGCGCTTTTGTGGGTTCTCTTTTTCACTCCTTATCCGCTGTTTCTGTTATCCTGATTTTAACGGCCTGCGGATATGTGTGTTCCATGCTGGGCTGGATCAAGCCGGATGCCAAAGCCTTTCTCAGCAAGTATCTGATGCGTTTTGCCGTGCCCGTGATGTGCATATATAGCCTGCGCTCAAACCTTACCATGGAGCTGCTCAAGGGCTCCTGGCGGCTGTTGCTGGTTCCGACGCTGTGTTCCGCGATACTGTTTCTGCTTTCCGGTTTCGTCGGAAAACGACTCAGGCTTCTGCCAAAGCAGCAGAGCGTTTTTATGATGATGTGCTCGGTCTCCAACGCCATGTTTATTGGTTACTCCATGTGTCGGGAGCTTTTCGGTGAAATATGCACGCCCCATGTGATGCTGTATTTTTTGGTCAACACGGCCTATACCCAACTGGTGGGCATCACCATGATCCGTCGGTCCAGCGGACGGGATGGACATTCGGTCAAGGATACCATCCTTGCCTTCTTTAAAACACCGTCGATCCTCGGCGTGTTGTTTGGCGTGCTGCTGATCATCGTTGACTGGCATCCGCCGGAGCTGCTGATGACCTGCGCCCGCTACATCAACAACACGGTCACTCCGCTGGCCCTGCTGATGAGTGGACATATCATCCATGAGATCGGGTTGAAAAATCTCCGTGTCGACCGGACGCTGGGCGCTGCCATGTGCTTTCGTTTTCTGATCGCGCCGGCGTTGTGCGTTCTGTTATGCATACCGTTTAAAGTCGACGGCCTTGCCCGCAGCGTTCTTGTGGTGCAAACTGCGATGCCGGTGCTGACGCAGACCGTCGTCGCGTCTACCGAGTATGGCGGGGATGAACAGCTGGCTGCCCAGGGCATTGCGCTTTCGACCTTGGCATGCTTTGTTGTGATTCCGGTGCTGATGCTCCTGCTGTGAGGCTTTAGAAAATGAGGTGAACACTATGCTCATATATACCGATAACGCCGCTACCACCCGTGTCAGTAAGACCGCGCTGGACGCCATGCTGCCCTATTTGACCGAACAGTACGGCAATCCGTCCAGCCTCTATGGTTTTGCGCGCAAGGTATCGGAAGATGTGGAGTGGGCGAGAGAAACGGTGGCCGGGTGCCTGGGCGCAAACTATGCGCGGGAGATTCTTTTTACCTCCTGTGGCAGCGAGAGCGACAATCAGGCGCTCAACTCCTGCGCACAGCTTGGTGCACGCCAGGGGAAAAAGCACCTGATCTCTACGAAATTTGAGCATCATGCTGTCCTGCACACGCTGCGAAAGCTCGAAAAGGAAGGCTTTGAGGTTACGCTTTTGGATGTGCATGACGACGGTGTTGTTCGTATAGAGGACCTTGCCGCTGCCATCCGGGAGGACACCTGCTGCGTATCGGTGATGTTTGCCAATAATGAGATCGGCACCATCCAGCCCATCGCAGAGATCGGTGCGCTCTGCCGCGAAAAAGGGGTCGTTTTCCATACCGACGCCGTGCAGGCGGCGGGACATCTGCCCATCGATGTGGAGAAAATGAACATCGATATGCTCTCCCTGTCCGGGCATAAGTTTCATGCGCCGAAGGGTGTGGGCGCGCTGTATGTGCGAAAGGGTATCCCGCTCATGAGCTTTATCGAAGGCGGTGCCCAGGAGCGTGGCAAACGCGCCGGAACGGAAAATGTGGCGGGTATCATGGCGCTGGCCGCAGCGTTGAAGGAATCCTGCGATCACATGGAGGCGGACGCCGTCAAAGTGACCGCCATGCGTGACCGGCTGATCGCCGGGCTGACACAAATTCCCCACAGCCGGATGAATGGGAATATGGAGCATCATGTACCCGGTACAGTGAATCTGTGCTTTGAGGGCGTTTCGGGCGAGGAGCTGCTTTTGCTGCTGGACCGTGAAGGGATCTGCGCCTCCTCGGGCAGCGCCTGCGCCTCCGGCTCACTGGACCCAAGCCATGTGCTGCTGGCCCTCGGGATTCCCCGGGAGCTTGCATACGGTTCTCTGCGGCTGTCGGTGGGGGAGTACAACACAATGGATGAAGTCGATCATATCCTCGCAGTTGTTCCCAAGGTGGTGGCGACCCTGCGCGCACAGTCGCCTATATGGAAGAAACTAGAGGCGGGGGAGCGTCCCCATCTTTGCTAAAGGACGGAAAAGCAATGTTTAATCAGCACGATATCAGCCGGAATGCCTGCCAGCTTTTTGGCCAACAGGCGCAGTGCGGCTATGACTGGTGGTGGCACTCCTTTACGGCGCACCACGAAAAAACAGGAGAGGAACGGGCTTTTTTCATAGAGTTTTTCCTGTGCAATCCGGCAAGCGGGGGAGATAAACCGGTGTTTGGCCAGCTGTTGGAGAACAGGGAAAAGGGGATAAAGCCTTCTTATCTCATGGTCAAGTGCGGGGCCTGGGGGCAGGGTGCGGCGCAGCTGCACCGTTTTTTCGGCTGGGGTGAGACGGAAGTTGACTGGGGCGTACCCTTTATGGTACGGGCTGGGAACTGCTTTGTCACCGAAACAGAGACCAGGGGCGAGGTCAATGTTACGGCAGAGGATGCCGAGGCACACCCGGAATGGATGTGCGACAGCGGCAGGATGGCCTGGAAGCTCAGCATAGACAAGCAGATCGCTTTTAACGTGGGTTACGGAGCAGGCAAAGAATTCCGCCAGATGCAGGCATTTGAAATGTTCTGGCATGCAGAGGGGATGAAGTCCGCCTACTCCGGCGAGGTGATCTGGAATGGGGAGCGCTATTTAGTGACGCCGGAGACAAGCTACGGCTATGCCGATAAAAACTGGGGCAAGGACTTTACCTCGCCTTGGGTTTGGATTAGCTCCTGCAATCTTACCAGTGAGCTGACGGGAAGGAAGCTCAACGACAGCGTGTTTGACATTGGCGGAGGGCGGCCCAAGGTAGGAGCACTGGCTTTGCCGCGCAAGCTTCTGTCTGCTTTCTGGTATGAAGGAACGCCCTATGAATTCAACTTCTCCAAGGTGTGGACCCATACGCACACCGTCTTTGACTGTCGGGAAACGGAGACACAGGTCATTTGGCACGTTGATCAGCATAACCGTCATGACCGGATGGTGACTGACCTGGTCTGCAATAAGGCGGACATGTTACTGGTAAATTATGAAGCGCCGAATGGAGAGAAGAAGCACAACCGGCTGTGGAACGGCGGCAACGGACGCGGAACAGTTGAGCTGTACCACAACGGGGAGCTGGTGGACCGTATTCGGGTGGAAAACGCCGGGTGTGAATACGGAGAGTACGACGAAACATCATACTGAGAAAAGGCAAAGAGGCCGCCGGAATTCTCCGGCGGCCTCTTTGGTGAGGAATAAGCCATGAGGAATAGTATTTTTCCACCAGCTGCTCATAGGTAAGTGGGGCGGAGTAATAGCGTCCCTGCATGGTGGTGACAGGGAACTGGCGAAGAATATCGCGCAGAGAAACGCTATCGACACCCTTGACGTTGATGTGCGGTACGCAGGTGGAAGCCATACGGGTCAAGTGCTCCAGAATATCCCGATCCCGCGCACTTTCTTCAATGCCGCGAATAAAGGATTCGGCTACACAGACAGCATCCACAGGGGCGTTTTTCAAAAATCCGATGGAATCGGAGCCGCTGCCAAAGTCATCAATAATAATCAGGATCTGCTTGGCATGGAGTGTCTGAATGATGTGACGCATGCGGTCGGGATCGATCCACCGGCAGTCACTGGAAATCTTCAAGCTGAGCAGATGAGGGGGGAATCCGGTCTCCTCCAAAAAGTACACGAGGTTGTCGATGAAGTAATCCGCTTCCAGCTGAATGCGATAGGCGTTGACGCAGAGCAGGAAATTGGGGTCCTTTTCCAGAAGGCGCACGCCATCGGACAAGGACTGACGAAGGATAAAGTCAACCAGCTCTTCAAAAATGAAGTCGCGCTCCAATACCGGGAGGAAGTCTGACGCAGCAACACGGCCATAACGCGGGTCCTCCCAGCAGACGGTTGCCTCGGCACCGTTCATATGCTCGCTGGGCGAGGCGATGACGGGCTGATACTCCATGTGGAAGCCCTTGCAGCCCATCAAAATACTGCTGCGGATGGCGTTGATGATTTCAAGGAAACGGGTGCCCTCGTAATTGATGCTGCCGTTAAAGTCCACCAGTTCGCCGTGACGACGCTGCTTGGACTCCTCATAAGCATAGTTCATGCAGGACCAGACGGTGTTTGCGTCAACCTCAGTGCTATAGCTGGAGATCAGGCCGCCGTTGGAGGAAAGCACCGTACGAATGCCATTGATCTCGATGCCGCGCTGAAGGCAGTAGCGGATATGATCGTAGATGGCGGCCGCCTGATCACGGGATATGTCATCAAAAAGAAGAATGAAGGCCGCGCCGTCCGTCCGGTAAACGATGGCTTTATCCTTCACGGTATCCTGCAAAAGCCAGGCGATCTCCTGTAGGATGCGGTTGCCGTAGGTATAGCCATGAAGCTGATTAATCTCAGAAAAGCGGCTGATGCCGATTTGCAGAGAGACGCTGCTCTGTCCGGCGGCAATGCGTCGGGAAAGGTCCTCCAGATATGTGTTCCGATTGGGGAGGACGGTAACGGGATCAATATTTTCCGTCCGGCCCTGGTTGTACATGGCGCCGCCGATCAAACTGGGTTTGCCGTCGCTGCCACGCAGGACTGCGCCAACAGCACGAAAATTGACATACTCGCCGCTTTTGATATGCACGCGGTAGGTGATATCATAGGTCTGGGTTTTCCCCTCCAGCAGTGGGATCATTACATCCATGTAACGGCGGCGATCCTCCGGATGCAGATAGTCGTTCCAGTCCATGGCGCCGTTGGGAATATACTCGCCGGGCAGTCCGAACAGCTCAACCGCTGCACGGGAGTAACGGGTGAAGCCGCCCTCTACATGCATCAAAGAGACAAAGCCGCCGCTGGAGAGCATGGTAAAAGCGTCAAACACATCGTCCAATATCTGTTTATATTGAGGATCCATCTGGATTTCCATCGGATGATCACACTCCTGTTTCAATTATTCACGGATCAAACCGGCCAAAGTGTCAAAGAGCAGAGAGGGCTCAACGGGCTTGGACAGGTGGGCGTTCAGCCCGGCTTGCAGGGAACGCTGCACATCCTCGTCAAAGGCGTTGGCGGTCAGCGCAATGATGGGAATGCTGCGCGCGTCAGGACGGGAAGCGGCGCGGATGGCGCGTGTAGCGCTCAGCCCATCCATGACAGGCATACGCATATCCATTAAGATGGCGTCATACCAGCCTGGGGGACTTTGCAAAAAACGCTCTAAAGCGATCTGACCGTTTTCCGCATGATCAACCTCCAAGTCACGCATACGGAGAACTTCTTTCATGATCTCAGCATTGATCAGCATATCCTCCGCGAGCAGAATTCGCTTGCCGGTGAGCTCGGCCTTGTGTGTTTTTTGCCGCCGAAGCTGTTTGTGGGCCATGGCATGATCAAAGGTCGTAAGGACGTTCTCTGCAGACAATGGCTTGGCCATAAAGCTGTCGACGCCAGCCTCAAGCGCTTCACTTTCAATATCGTCCCAGTTATAAGCGGTGAGGATAATGATTGCCGATTCAGAACCGGTCATCTGCCGAATGGCTCGGGTCACATCCAATCCATCCTGATCCGGCATGCGCCAATCCACGAAGATGATATTGTAGGCTACCCGCCGGGCGGCCTTGAGTCGGATCATAGCCATGGCCTCCGCGCCGCTGAGACAGGTGTCAGCGGAAATGCCAAGCTCCTCAAGCACAATGCGGGCATGCTCACAGGCGACAGGATCATCGTCGATCACAAGAACATGCAGATCCTGCGCCTGAACAGTCCCGGCGGTGTAGGTCTTCCGCATGCTCTCCCGCAACGGAACGGTTACCGTAAAGACAGAGCCTTGACCCTTCTCGCTGGCGACGCTGATCGTACCGTTCATCATCTCTACAATGTTCTTGGAAATGGCCATGCCGAGGCCAGTGCTGCCGTATTTGTTGGCCTTGTTTTCCTCCTCCTGAGAGAAGGCGTCGAAGACACGCGGAAGATAGCTTGCATCCATACCAACACCGGTATCGCTGACCACAAAGCGCAGGGTGGATTGACCGTCAAAGGATGCGACTTGCTCTACCAGGAAGGAAACGGAACCGGGGGCAGGCGTAAATTTAACGGCATTGCCGAGAATGTTAATGAGCACCTGCTTGAGCTTCATCTCATCGCCTATGTAGTAGTCGCCCAGTTGACCGATCACACAGGATTCATAATGCAGACCGCGATCCTGACACTGGGAGGTGATCATGGCGTTGATCTGATCCAGCATGCCGCGCAGGGAGAATTCCTCACTGCGGATGGTAAGGCGGCCGGACTCAATACGGCTCATGTCAAGAATATCGTTGATCAGGGAGAGAAGATGCCGCGCACTGCTTCCGATCTTTTCAAGATAATCCCGCATCTTATCCGACAGCTCAGGCTCCCGCAGGGCAATGCTGTCCAGGCCGATAATGGCATTCATGGGCGTGCGGATTTCATGACTCATGGAAGAGAGGAAGGCGGTCTTGGCGATATTGGCCTGGTTCGCGGCGTCCAGTGCCGTGCGCAGCTGTTCGTTAAGCGCCAGCTGCTCCTTCTGAATCTCAGTGGTGTCGGTTTTGAGAAGAATATAAAACTTCGCGTCCGGGTCGACGCTGTAAAAATCGAAGCGTTTATAATAGGTTTCGCCGTCAATCTCGATCCCAATGCTGACTACATATGGCTCATGCACCGCAAGCTCGCGGCTGACGGTATCCAGAGACAGCGAAGCGATTGCAGCCGCCTTCTCCTCCTCCGTGCCAATGAGAACGGGGTACACCTGATGATTCAGGTACTGCTGGTAGTCTCCGCTTCGGGTGGTGGGGAAGATGCTGCCGCGGCCAATTCGACTCTCGTCACCAATGGTGATGCCATACTGTCCGTCCACCAGATAGGAAACCATATCAAACTGCTGGGCAAGGATCTTGTTGGCCAGCGTTTCCTGTACCTTTTCACTGTTGCACTCCTGCTCGGTGATGAAGGCGACCACATCACCGGTGAGCGGATGGCGGGTGATGGCGGCGGAAAAGTTGACGAAGCACGCGCGGCCATCTTGTCGGATAGAATAAAGCACCTGGGAAACGGTGGTTTTGCCGGAAAGATATCCGCTGCTGAGCTTATCGCGGTCAAACAGCTGTAAAAACATGCCGCGCTCCGAGGCGATCGGATAATGTTCGACCCGGCGATGCATGGACGAGGTATAAGAGAGCGCTTTGCTGTCGCTTTCAAACAGGTCGTGACCGTTGATTTCTTCAAAGCTGTCACGGGTCAGATTGACACGGAACATGGCCAGGGTCTTCTCGCTTTCCTGGTAGAAGTTTTGGCCCATGCTGGAATAAACGTGCCGCAGTCGCTCCTCATACTGCTTGAGAGCGCTGACATTGGTATAGGTGCAGTAGATATAGTGCTCGTCAAAATCGTCGATAAAGGCGTAATGAACGTTACACCAGACGCGATTGTGCCGCGCGGTGATTTTTTGAACGGTCAGAGAGCTGCGCCCGTCGTAGGCCATACGGTGGGAAAGCATGCTGCGTACCAGCGGGCGATCCTCGGGGTGCGTGGTTTTATAAAAACTGATGCCACGCATAAGCTCCATTGCCTCCGGCACGGAGCACTCCATCATCTCCGCAAATTCCTCGGAGACATAGACCGGTTCAAAGCGGCCGCCCTCAAGCTGACGAAGCAGAACCGCATTATTCTTCATTTGCTGAATGTTACGCAGAAAATGACTCCTGGCATCCGGCGCAGCGGCAGGGGAGGAATTCAGTTCTTCGGAAGGCGGATAGATCCCGTCCATAGCAAAACGTCCTTTAACAAAGAAGTTATTTGTATTTTATCATAGGAATAAGCAAAAAGAAAGCATGTGTTTTCACTTCGTTAGACGAATGAAGTTTTCCTTGACAAGAGAAACAAGATGACCTATAAACTTAATAGGTTTTTGAAATGTTCTTGGAACAGGAGGCTTGACCGTGCTTAACTCGTTTTCCCGCACCCAGTTGCTGCTGGGGCCGGAGGCTATGGAAAAACTGGCCGGCTCACGCGTGGCTGTGTTCGGCATTGGCGGCGTCGGCGGTTATACCGTGGAGGCGCTTGTACGCAGCGGCGTGGGACAGCTGGATCTGATCGACGATGACAGAGTATGCCTGACGAATATCAACCGTCAGATCATTGCCACCAGGAAAACGGTAGGGCAATACAAGGTGGACGCGGCGGCGGAGCGGATTGCGCAGATCAATCCCAAGTGCATCGTGAATACCTACAAGACCTTTTATCTGCCGGAGACGGCCGATCAGTTTGATTTTTCTGCCTATGACTATGTGGTGGATGCCATTGACACCGTCAGTGGAAAGATCCAGCTTGTATTGGCAGCTCAGGCGGCAGGAACACCGATCATCAGTTCCATGGGCGCGGGTAACAAACTTGACCCCACAGCTTTCCGGGTGGCAGATATCTATGAGACCTCGGTCTGCCCGCTGGCACGCGTCATGCGTCGCGAACTGAAAAAGCGGGACGTAAAGAAGCTGAAGGTTGTATACTCGCAGGAAAAGCCGATGCGTCCGCTGGAGGATATGAGTATCAGCTGTCGCACCAACTGCATCTGTCCCCCGGGAACCAAACGCCACTGCACGGATCGGCGGGATATTCCGGGGTCGGTTTCCTTCGTGCCCTCGGTGGTTGGGCTGATCATTGCGGGAGAGGTTGTCAAGGATCTGGTGGCAATCGTATGAATGCATGTGAAATTACAGTTGAAGAACTTAAGGCGCTGCCGGCGGGGAGTTACCAGCTGATTGATATTCGCGCGGAAGATGCCTTCGCCTATGGCGGCATTGACGGCGCGGTCAATATACCGCTGCCGGATATTGAAAAGGCAGAGTTGGACGATGCGCTTCCGGTTATCCTGTACTGCAAGTCCGGCGTGATCAGTCTGCCGTTGGCGGAGAAGCTGACGGAAGACGGTTATCGGGCGTACAGTCTGACAGGAGGTTATGTGGAATGGCTGCGTCAAAGACTGCGGGATAAGGAGGATGCGGATTTTGCGCGGCGGGTGGAGCACAGTATTCAAACTACCTTCCACAAGCGGCTGTTCACGCCTTTTGTAGCTGCGATCAAGGAATACCGTCTGCTGACTCCGGGGGATCGGGTAGCGGTCTGTATTTCGGGCGGGAAAGACTCTATGCTGATGGCCAAGCTGTTTCAGGAGCTGCAACGCCACAGTGATTTTGCCTTTGAGCTGGTCTTTCTGGTGATGGACCCCGGCTATAGCGCGGAAAACCGGGAGATTATCGAGCATAACGCGCGGGTATTAAATATTCCGATCACGGTGTTTGAAAGCGATATCTTTGACGCGGTCTATTCCGTTGACAAATCGCCCTGCTATCTCTGTGCCAGAATGCGCCGCGGACATCTGTATGCAAAGGCCAAGGAGCTTGGCTGCAACAAGATCGCGCTGGGACATCACTATGACGATGTGATCGAAACTGTGCTGATGGGTATGCTGTACGGCGCGCAGATCCAAACCATGATGCCCAAGCTGAAAAGCACAAACTTTGCCGGCATGGAATTGATTCGCCCGATGTATTACATCCGGGAGGCGGATATTAAGCGCTGGCGGGATGCAAATGATCTGGGCTTTATCCAATGCGCCTGCCGTTTTACCGACACCTGCACCTCGGAGGCATGTCAGCGCAGCGAGAAAACGGGCTCCAAACGGCAGCAGGTCAAGCGGTTGATTGCGCAGCTGAAGGAGCGCGACCCTCAGGTGGAGCAGAATATCTTCCGAAGTATGTACAATGTTAATCTGTCCACGGTGATCGCCTATAAGGATCGAAATGGGCGACATCATTTTCTGGACGACTACGACGAATAAAAATCCCCGGAACACAGGACACCACCCTGCGTTTCGGGGATTTTGAATTTCTTCGTCTTCAGCGCTGTTTGCTTTTGCGCAGGGGAAGTCCCAACAGGTTCGCGTCAAAGGCTTCAATACCTGGCATTGGATCGGCTTGATCGCCGCCGTTATTGGACGGATGGCCTGCTGAATAACGCGCTTTACATCCTGATGGCGGTCTTTATCATATATACCGCCGTTAGAAACAAAAACTTTCTCAGCCCCAGCTCGATCGTCAATATCATAATGCTGGCTGCGGTCTCCCTGCCCATGGCCCTCGGCATTGGCGGCGTCTCCTTCGTCGGCGGCACCGGCAATATCGGCGGCATCGTGCTGGGTGTGTTTGTGCTGCGTATCATCTTCGTCGCCTTGAACATGCTGGGCATCAACCCCAACCTGCAATACATCATCAAGGGCGCGATCATTCTGGCGGCATGCTCGCTGGATATGCGCAAGTACCTGGTCAAGAAATAATTCCTGCATCATATATAAAAAGGTCGGAGATTTTTCTCCGACCTTTTTATATATGAGGGGAAATATAGACAAGCTCCGGCGGGTTAAACAGGCGGGGGACAAGGGTATTGTTGGCAAGGCCCCGGCTAATGACCAGGCGGCCGTTGTGCACGCCGGCGGTATACCGTGGAAAGACTCCCTGGCCCGGCGCATAGAGACCCTGGCCAAAAAGACGGATTTGTCCGCCGTGAGCGTGCCCGGATAGAACCAGGTCAATGTCGCGATCAGCCAGGTATCGGGGATAGTATTCGGGATGATGGGAGAGCAGAATCTTATAGCCGGGAAATTTCTCAAATTCCGAGAGCCAGGCAATTTCTGGCTCAGCATGTATATAGCGGTCCCCTTGGTAGGGGTAGAGCTCGTCGGAATGCAGCGCGGCACGAAATTGCTGATATCTCGTCGGGCGCGCTGAACTCAGCCCGCCGATGGCCAGATCCCCGCAGTTGACCCAGCGGTTATCCAAGACCTGAACGCCGGTTTCGCCGATACGGGCAAAATCGGCGTCGCTCAGCATCCACTCGTGGTTGCCAAGGGAGAAAAAGGTTGGGGCCATATCAGCGCAGGCGGACAGAAAGGGGAGAACCCCGGCGTCCTCAATCTTTATTTGGCCGCGTTTTTTCGGCAGACAGCCATAGACCAGATCTCCGACAATACAGATGATATTGGGTCTGTGGAAACGCAGGGAAGATAAAACCGGGCCGCTGGGTTTTTCGTGCAGGTCACTGACCAGAGCGAGGGAGACCGGCGTATTCATTTCATAGCATGTTTCCTGCACAGGCGGCCCTCCTCTCCGGTGATTTGAACAAGATTATAGTACGCAGGTATCCAACTCGTCAACCGAATCTCCATGAAGTTCAACGATTCGATCCACTTCGATTTCCTTCATGGACTCCGCAGGGCTTACGGGTTCAAAGACAAGCTTGCGTTGGAAAGCGTTCAGCTTTCGGATGGCGCCGGTATATTCCTCATAGCGTCCGCCGCTCTTACGTTCATCGGGGACAAAGAAACGGACACGGATGATCGGGCGATCTCCGGCGGAGAGCCGCTCTGAAATCATGGCAAGCTTACGATCTAGACGCTGCTTTTCTGCCTCAGAAAGCTCAATTTCCCGTTGCGTCAGTCGCGCCTCCTCCTGCAGCATGTCCTCATAGCCGGTGAGCGCCGCGAAGGGCGCAAACTGCGCGGCACGGTCATGGAGACTCATATGGGATCGCGTGCTTGACTGATGATGCGGCAAATACTTGATGTCGTCATAGCGATGGGTATTTTCCATGTGATGCTCCTTCGCCCTAACTATTCCGCCTTGTGGCCGCCGATCTGCTGGTTGCGCTGGATGGTGGTGGCGCCTTCCCGAAAGTTGGTTCCCTTGAGGATCGCGTTTTTCCCATAGCGATTCTTGATTTGAAGCATGGCTTCCTGTAGACGGCGCTCCTGCGTCTCGTCGGCCTTCTGCCCCGCCCGCTTTTGCGCAAGGGCCTCAGGATCGTCAAACAACGACAGCTGCTCCGGGCCCTCCGGCGGGATATCCTCCTCCCGTATGACACCGGCGGCCACCACATTGACACGCCGCATCAGCAGTGCCGGATCGACGACCCGGTCATAAATGGACAACATCGCTTTCATGATCGACTTGGTGGAACTGGTGTAATGGTCTAGATTTGCGGTGCCGTGGGCGTGCTTGGGAATGGCGCGGCCATAATGGTCGGTGACCACTGTGCCGGTATAGGCGCGGCCCCGTTCACCGTCCAGGCTGGTGCGGTCATACCCGATGGTGAGCACGACCTGCTTGGTGACCAGATGCTTGCTGACCAGATCCAGCGCCAGCAGCTCGGTCATCTCCTGCACAATGACGCGGCATTTCTCAAAATCGTACGGCTCCATCAGGACCTGGCCGGAGGAGATGGAATTGGCAGAAGGGCGGTAGGCTTTGATGTGCCGGATTTCCGTCGGCTCCCAGCCCCAGGCGTGATCAATCAGGAGCTCCGCATTGATTCCGAAGAGCCGGTACAGGCGATCTTCCTGGTGCACATCAAGCGAGGCGCGGGCAATGTCGCCCATGGTAAAAAGGCCCGCGGCCTCCAGCTTCTTCACATAGCCGCGCCCCACGCGCCAGAAATCGGTTAAAGGCCGGTGCGCCCAGAGAAGGTCTCGGTAAGAATACTCGTCCAGGGCTGCAATGCGCACGCCGTCTTTATCCGGGGCGACATGCTTTGCGACGATGTCCATGGCAACCTTGGCCAGGTACAGGTTGGTGCCGATACCTGCCGTTGCGGTGATCCCGGTGGTATACAGCACCTCCCGGATCATGGTCATGGCCAGTTCATGAGGCGTCAGGTGATAAGTGGCGAGATAGCGGGTGACATCCATGAACACCTCGTCGACAGAATAGACATGAATATCGTCGGCGGAGACATATTGCATGTAGATGGAGAAAATCTTTGTGCTGTATTCTTCATATAGCCGCATGCGTGGCGGCGCAACGATATACGACAGTTCAAGCGAGGGATCGGCGCGCAAGGCCCCCGCGTCAAAGGAAGCGGAGGAAAAGTGACACAGACCCGTTTGAGGGTCCGGCAGAACCGCATGCAGCTGCTCCGCCTGACGAAGCCGTTCGTGGTTGAGCTCCTTGACGCGCTCCACCACCTCAAACAAGCGGGCACGGCCAGATATTCCACAGGCCTTGAGTGAGGGGCTGACCGCCAGACAGATGGTTTTCTCCGTACGGGAAGGGTCCGCCACCACCAGATTGGTGGTCATGGGGTCCAAGTGCCGCTCGACACATTCGACGGAGGCATAGAAGGACTTGAGGTCAATGGCAATATAGGTTTTTTCCACGGCCGCGGCCTCCTTTCTATGCGTAAATGCGGCGATCAGACAGCGGGCAGCTCTACAAACCAACGGCCGATCTGACTGGCAAAGCCGGAGTCTGCGCGCTCGAAGAACAGGTGCTTTTCCACACCGTGGATTATAATCGTGTAACAGTCCCCGCGGTGCCCACGCCCCAGTGTAGAGGCCGGACGAAAGTCCCGCACCTCATCGATCTGAAAGGTTCGGCCATCCGCCCAAGTGATAGTCCGGGGCTGCATATACCCGGTTGAATCAAAGTCAGAGTTAACCTTGACATAGACGCGTTCCGTATGCGTATTCATGGGGATTCTCCTCTCATCCGTTCAGGCCGTGCGATAACTTGAAGGCACGAATCTCATCCACCATCAGCGTCTCCAATTGCTTGAGCTCGCCGCTGCCGGGCAGATCCTCAGGAAAAACAAGGCCCAGCACCCGGCCGATGACCCGAACGTGATCATCTTCCGACTTGTTCCCATAGGGGAGAGAAGCGTTGAGTGAGACGAGCCTATGACCCTGCACGCGTTTGACCACGGCGCCGTCTGCCGTAGAGCAGACTGCGTCCTCGCCGTCCTGCACGGCATCGGTATATTGCAGGTAGAGCAGGTCGCCGTCATGATACAAGGGAGACATGCTTTCCCCACTGACACGGACGACGGCGTCGGCGCGGGTGTTATACCCATTTTTGCGAACGAAGAAATAAGCCGGGGGCTCGTCATTAAAAGCGCAGCCGGGGCCGGCGGCCACAGGTGTGGAGTGGGCCTCGAGAAGGAAATAGGAAGCACGCAGCATGCGGTCACGTTCCTGCGCTTCCTCGTCCAGCAGCGTGGAGAGCAGACGAGCTGCTATGCGCTGCCCTGCTGAACTGAGCTGCCGGAAATTACCCAGCAGCTGACGCTCCGCCGCAGTGAGTGCGGAGGCATCCTCCGTGCCCAGCAGTTCACTGACAGGGATGGCAAGCATGGCACACAGGCGCAGCATGAGGTCGATGTCGGGCTTGTTTTTGCCGGTTTCCCAATTGGTGACAGTATTGCGCGCCACGCCCAGAGACGAGGCCAGATCGGGCTGGCTCAATCCACGGAGCTTCCGATATTTTTGAATGACGGCGCCAAAGGAGGAGGTATTCTGCATGGCCTTCATAGACGGCCCTCCGTTCGTGGGAGTTTTGGATACAGTCCCAGTATAGCACAAACAGATTTTGCTTTGCAACATAAAAAGCAAAAATAAATTTTGCCAATTGCAGAACAAAAATCCTCTACAAGATATTGTAGAGGATTTTTTGCCAGAGAAAGTCAGCGCTGCTGCCAGCCGGTGTTGCCGTCGGTGAAACGGTAGTTGTCGACGTTCAATTCATAACGGCTGTTGGCGGTGGCGGCGTTGGGGAAAAGGGCCAGACCCGTGGCACAGCCGTCCACGGGAATCAGGAAACGACCCCACAGAGGGCTGACTGCCTTTTCGGACACACGGCTGCTGAACTCACCGTCCAGAGACTGCTCGCACAAGTCGGTGCACTCATGCAGGTACTGGGCGCCACGGGTGAGGGAAGTGGTGACCTTGTAGCCGCCGCCCTGCTTGAGCTTTTTACGGATGGCAAGCAGCGTGCCCAGGGCCAGAATGAAGCCGGGGAAATAGTCCAGAGGAACACCGTTGAGATTGACGGGGTTTTCCAGAGTGCCGTTGCGTACGGAGAGGCCTGTGATATCCTCGGCCAGCGGCGCCCAGCCGGGACGCTGCTTCCACACGCTGTCGGAGAAGCACATGAGGTTGGAGTAAATGATATTGGGATTGAGCTCCCGGATGTCCGCCTCGGAGAGGCCGAACTTGTCCAGGGTGCCGTTCTGGTAGGAATAGGTGACCACATCCGCCTGGCGGATCAGCTCCTTGCATTTTTCCAGATGCCAGGGAATGTTGAAGTCCAGCTGAATGGAGTTCTTGCCGGCCCAGCCGTCAAACTCCAGCATGGCCTGCTCCTGGTCATTGAACTTGCCGCGGCGCACCAGCAGCACATCAGCACCGTACTCAGCCAGAATGCGGGAGCAGGCAGGCCCGGCGATGATATGCGTCAGATCCAGCACCTTGATACCGGACAGAGGGCCGCGCTTTGTCGTGGGACCCCATTTGGGACGCTTACGGCTGCGGCCGACCATGTTCAGCCGGATCAAAGGCATGTCCATCACGGCCTTGCCAACCTCGGTATTCTCCCACTCCTCACGGGAACGGATCATGCAGCCGCAGGCACCGCAATCGAAGGACAGCTCTTCAAGCTCCTGGGCGTCGAACTGGCCGACGACTTTGGCCATTTCTTTTTTGTCCTGGGGCAGGGAGAGCATATTGTATTTGTTATAGGCCTTGGAGAAGGGCAGCGCTTCCACCAGCTTTTTCTGCTGGCTCTGATAATAAACGTGGAAGGAGACATCCCGGCCGTCCTTGGCGCGGTATTTAAAAAAGGAGCCGTTGAGGGCGTTGTTGACGCGGATGGCGGATTTGACCCGGGAAAGAGTAAAGGGCGTTCCCTTGTGATCGGCCATGTAAAGGCGGACGGCCTGCAGCCCGGCAAAGGCCACGTCACACTCGGTGGTGGCATACTTTACATCATCACCGCGCAGGGCGCCGATCTCGGTGGCGACAGAGGAGCAGGCGGCCAACACCGCGGCAATGGCCGGGGTCTGCAAAACTTTCTCGTCTTCAAACAGCTTCTGCACACAGGGTACACGCTTTTTTAAAATAGAAACGTTCAGCGGCACCGGGAAGGGATTGTTATCGATGCAGGCTTTATAAAATTGTTTTTCGCGGCTTTCGTCCGCTACAAAGGTGGTGGGGATAGAATGGATATCAAAACGGCGGATCAGGTCTTCATATATCACCTGCGACTGCTTTGCTTTTTTCAGCAGAACGTCATTGGACATGGATTGCGCGCCTCCCTTATGATTCTGATAAGTTTATTTTACAGGATTTTCTGCGAAAGGTAAATGGTCATTTCAGCGCTTTCTGTATAAATGATAAAACAGCAGGTGCAGAAGGGCACAGAAATATTCCTTTATGATTTGTTCACATCTTATTCAGCCTGGATTCAGGAAGAATGCATATACTGTACACAAGAAAATCCAACAGAAAAGGAAGTTGAGCAATGAAAAAAATGATCACCAGTATTCTTTGCTTGCTCCTGACGGCCGGTTTCCTGCTGGTCGCCTGCGGGCAAAGCGCCAGCGCCGCAGAGACGGCGGCGCATGAGACGGTCATGCCCGACACAAAGCCAGGGCCTGTGGCAGAGGATGTGTTCACAGAGCGAGAGCTGAATCCCAGCTACACGGAAGGAACGGGGACGGCGATCACGCTCAGCGACAGCGGCATCAAGGTTAGCTCTCCCAACGTTCGCGTAGATGGGAGCACGGTAACCATTACGGATGAAGGCGTCTATGTCCTGACGGGAACGCTGAGCAACGGCAGGATCATCATTGACGCGGAAAAGAGCGATAAAATCGACCTGGTACTGCACGGGGTCTCGGTCACAAGCGAGGATTTTGCCGCACTGTATGTCAAGCAGGCGGATAAGGTTTTCGTCACGTTGGCTGACGGCACGAAGAATACGCTTTCCAACGGCGGCAGCTTTACACTCATTGACAGCAGCAATGTAGACGGGGCGGTCTTTTCCAAGGACGACCTCTGCTTTAACGGCAACGGCAGTCTGACGGTTCAATCTCCCACGGGCAACGGTATCGTGTGCAAGGACGAGTTGACTGTCACCGGCGGCAGCTATGTGATCGCCACAGCAGGTCACGGCCTGGAGGCCAAGGAGAATATCAGCATCTGCACCGCGGCGTTTGTGATTGACGCCGGAAAAGACGGCCTGCACGCAGAAGACAATGACGATGAAACCATCGGTGATATTTATATTGACAGCGGCAGCTTTACCATCACAGCCGGAAGCGATGGAATGAGCGCAGCCAATACCCTGACGGTGGCTTCCGGCGCGATTGCCATTAGCGGCAATACAGCAAGCGATGAGGTTAAGGGCCTCAAGGCCGACAGCCTGATCGAAATTTCCGGCGGTACGGTCGCCATAGATACCACGGACGACGGTATCCACGCCAATGGTGACGTGATGATTTCAGGTGGCACCCTTACGATCTGCACCGGCGACGATGCGATCCACGCCGATAACGCGGTGACCATTACCGACGGGACTCTCGCTATTACAGAGAGCCATGAGGGGATCGAAGGAAAAACCATCGACATCAGCGGCGGTACAATAACGCTGAATGCAGACGACGACGGTCTAAACGCCGCCGGAGGCAATGATGGCAGCGGTATGATGGGTCCCTGGGGACGGGATTCCTTCGCCAGCAATTCCGATGTTTGGATTCATATCTCCGGCGGCACATTAATCATCAATGCGCAGGGAGACGGCGTTGACTCCAATGGGGATCTGCTGATCAGCGGCGGCGAAACCTATGTCTCCGGCCCGACCAATAGCGGTAACGGCGCTTTGGACTACAACGGAACGGGGACCATCACGGGTGGAATCTTTGTCGCGGCCGGGGCCTCGGGGATGTCCATGAATTTTGGCAATACCTCTACCCAGTGCTCCATGCTGGTATCCACCGGCACACAAAAGGGCGGCACAGAACTGGTTCTCACCGACAGCAGCGGGAAGGAACTGCTGCACTGGACGCCCGAGAAGGATTACCAGTGCGTGGTCATCAGCTTCCCTGAACTCAAGCAGGGGAGCAGCTACACGCTCAAATGCGGCGGCAGCAGCACTGACATCCAGTTGGATTCTGTGATCTACGGTTCCGGCACCGGGCTCGGTATGGGCGGTTTTGGTGGCCAGCGTCCCGACAACGGAAGCTTCGGCGGAGAAAGGCCCGAAGGAAGCATGGGCGGCTTTGGCGGCCCAGGCGGTATGGGCGGCGGACGTCCCGGCGGTTTCCGTCAATAGAAAAAATCCTGCGGTTTAAATAGCCGCAGGATTTTGCGTATGTTATGCGTTCGCTTCCTCCGGGAGCTTGCAGACGTCAATCCAGTCAAGAGCCTTGGAATAACGGTACAGCTCATCCAGATTCAGCTCAATAGCGCTGCTGGCGCTGCCGACGGCAGGAAAGACAGTCTCAAAGCGTTTAAGACTTTCATCCAGATACACGGGAATGCCCTCGTTGCAGCCGAAGGGACAAACACCGCCGACCGGATGACCGACCAGCTCCAGCACCTCGTCGGGGCTTGGCATTTTGGCCTTGAAGTGGAAGAAGCTCTTGAACTTATGGTTGTCAATGCGGGCGTCACCGGCGGCCAAAATCAGCATGCAGCCGGACTCGGTTTTGAAGGAAAGCGTCTTCGCGATTCGGGCGCCCTCAACGCCGAGGGCCTGAGCAGCCAACTCCACGGTCGCAGAGGAGACGGTAAATTCCCGGACGCGGTCTTCCATGCCGAGCGCGCGGAAATATGCCCGGCCTTTTTCGATGGACAATGGGATAACCTCTTTTCTTATGCAAATGCGGCGGGTAGATTGATTTCAAACAGATTGGCAAACTGCCACGTGGGGAAACGGCCGTTGCGTCGGAGGAAAGCGCTCACACTCTCGTTATAGCCGGAAGCGGCAATATCAGCCTTTAGCTCAGAAATCCGCTGAGAGATTGCGGCCATCTGTTCGCTATGCCGGTCGCTGAGAGCAGTGTGATTCAGCGCATCCTCAAGAACCATCAGCGGACCGTTAAAGTCGGAGTAGTCGCTATAGATCAGGCGAATAAAGGCATCCTGATAGCTGATCGAAAGGCGAAGATTCTCGGTGCTCTCGGTCAGTTCCTCGGTTTCAAGTCCGTAATTGTTGGCAATGACAACCATTTGCTCGGCAATGTCGCACAGCTCGCTTAAACAGGAGGCGATGGAAGGATGCACAATACCGCCATATTTCACGCCGTCGTAAAATCCGTTAACAACTTTTGCACTTTGACGGGAAAGCTTGGCATCAGCAGAGATCAGAGTGGAGCCCACAACAATCAAAACGGCAAGAATGACAGCGACGGCGGGTTTTTTCAGAAGTTTCATGGGAGAATCTCAGAGCGGATCAGCCGCGCATGGAAAGGAGCTTTGCCTTGAGCTCGCCCTCGATCTGCACCAACTCTTCCTCGGCCTGGGCACGCTTGGCACGGCCCTCATCCTGGATCTGACGAACCTCGTCAAGGGTGTTGATCAGCTCGATATTGGTCTTCTTGAGCGTCTCGATATCCACAATGCCACGCTCAGCCTCCTTCGCGATATTCACGCTGCCCTGATGCAGGGCCTCGGCGTTTTTCATCAGAAGCTGATTGGTCACATCCGTCACCTCACGCTGGGCTTTCATGGCTTGATCGGAATGGTACTGGGAAAGCGCAAGCACCATCTGGCTCTTCCACAGGGGGATCGTGTTCATGATGGAGGAGCGAATCTTCTCGGCCATGAGGCTGTCGTTATTCTGGATCATTCGGATCTGCGGCGCCATCTGCACAGAGATCGTGCGCGTCAGTTCCAGATCGTGGATCTTTTTCTCAAAGCGGCCGATCATGTTGGAGAAATCGTTGGCGGCCTGTGCGTCCTCCGGCAGGCCGGTCTCACGGGCTTTGGCCTGGTACTTGGGCAGCTCCTCATTGCGCAGCTGCTCGATTTTGAGTTTGCCGGCCAGAATGTACATGGTCAGCTCCTTCATGTACTCCTGGTTCTTCTCATACATCTTATCCATCATGCTGATGTCCTTCATCAGCGTGATCTCATGCTTTTCCAGAGACTCCACAATCTTGTCGACATTGACCTCGGCCTTGTCATAGGATGCCTTCAGCTCGGCAATGGTCTGCCCGGATTTCTTGAACAGACCGCGCAGCCCCGTCTTTTCCTCAACGTCAAAGTTGAGACCCTTGAGCTCGACAACGAGATCGCCCAGCATACCGCCAACCTCGCCCAGGTCCTTGGTGCGGACGGTGCCAAGCGCAGCACCGGAGAATTCGGAGATATTCTTCTGGGCATTGCTGCCGTAATGCATGACCTGCTCGGTATTGAGCACATCGATCTTCTCGGAAAAATCGCGAACAGCCGCCTGCTCGGCAGGGCTGAGACTGCTCAAATCCAGCTTCTGCGCAACAACGGGTTCCTCAACCGCTTCTTCAACGGGAGCCTCCTGTGTGGCGGCCGCGGTCTCGCCGATCGGATCAAGCGTCAGGGAAGGGATGAATTCCTCGCTCATGATGTCAATTCCTTTCTGTCAAATATCAAAATCTTTTGTGCCGGAGAGCCCCTCTCTGGCGAGCATGGTGTTCATAACTTCAATATCGGTTTCTATGTCCAGCGCCTGATTCTCAAACAGGGAATCCAAGCGCTTTTTATAGGCGACGATTGCAGCGTCCAGCATGTCGTTAATGCTCTTCATGCTTTTATCCAGATTCTCGCCCTCGATCCCCTGAGCGCTCATGCGGTCATAAGCATTGAGAAGCTTGATCGTGGTGGGCAGATAGTAGTTCATGAACTTCTTGATCTGCGGAATATCGGAGGGGTCGGCAATGGCGTCCTGCGTGATTTTATCGGTGATGCGCATGATCTCGTTAATCTTCTGCCGCACCTCCGTGTCCTTAATGGACATATACAGGCGACCCATTTCGCTTAAAGCGCGGTTGCCCTCGGCAACGATCGGATCGATTTCAGGGCCATAGCTTTTTTTCGGTGCCGCGGCTTTTGCCTGCTCCTTTACCTTGGCTTGGGCAGCCTGCTCTTTCTTGAGATCCTTTTTAGCAGAACTGCGGCCCAAAAGAAAAGCAACGAGCGCGGCAATCACAGCCGCCAGAACGATCGCCCAGCCCTTATACATGGGCAGAACAGCCGCCGAAGCTGCCCAGCTGCCGGCAAAACCGTAAAGCGGCCACAGCTTGCTCCTTTTCATTCTGTCCCGCTCCTTTCCATCATATTGAACATTTCATACTATTTTATCTCTATTTTTTTGCGCCGTCAAGAGTGTTGCAAATTATATATAAGATGGTGTATAATAACTCTAAATGTAATGCAATGAGAAGGGAACCGCCCTATGATTAAAATCGCACCGTCTAT
>JAFTGE010000050.1 GCA_017458085.1 Oscillospiraceae bacterium | reverse complement strand
TTCCCAAAAGGAAGCTTAACCGCTCATCGTCATCTTTAAAATACATGGTGCGGCGCATGCCGCGGGGCAGCTGGTCAATAAAGCAGAAGACGCAAGCGTTGGCGCAGGAGCGGGGCTTATCCATCAGATAGCTTTCAAAATCCACACCCAGGTCGCCGCCCTCGCCCTTGTGGACGGTCAGCTCGTACTCCGAGCCGTCAGGCCGGCGCAGCGCCACACGCAGGTTCCGGTCATAGGCATAGAACTTATAGTCCAGCACGTCGAGGATCTCGTTGCCGTTGATGGCGGTGATGGTGTCCCCGGCGGCGACACGGCCATGCAGCGGGCTTGTCGGGTCGATGGATTTTATATAGTTGTCCTCCATGACCGTCCTCCCTCCTGTCGCAGCGGAGACAAAACTATCGAAAATCGTCAACCAACTTAGCTGTTGGCCGTGACGAAGCTGCGTAAATCAAGACCCATTTCTCTTTTCTTATCTTGCGAGAAAAGAGAAACGGTTCTTGGACTCCAAAGAGAAAAGCGCGCTTAAACGCGGATATCGTTTACAAAGACGATCCATATCGCCCGCGGATACCAAGCAGGGCATTTGTCTGGTACAGCTCTATACCTGACCGCCGCTGTTTCCGCGGACGGCTTTGCGGGCAGGTATAGACAAAGATTAGACCAGCACAATGTACGACGATCGCGATGACCAGCCTACGTCCTGCAACCACGTTCAGCGCGTTTAGCGCCCTTTTCTTTCTTACACCGGGCGCGGCGCTGTCTTTCTTTTCGTGCAAGATCGAAAAGAAAGATAGGGGGGCGCATTCACGCAGAACATGTCTTGCAAACAGGCAAAGTTGCGGGAATAAACCCACAGCTTTCTCCCCGCTGTGACACGCGTGCCCACGCGGGCCGGTAAAAGCAAAAGGAGGAGAGGCGTTGACCACCTTTCCTCCTCAAGCTTCTTTACTTGCTCTCTTCAACAGCGATGACTGTCCGGCCCTTGTACTGACCGCAGGCCTTGCAGGCGCGATGAGGCATGCAGAAAGCGCCGCAGTTGGGGCACTTGACGACGTTGGGAGCGGTGAGCTTCCATACGGAAGAACGTCTCTTGTCTCTTCTCTGTCTAGATACTTTTCCTTTTGGGACTGCCATGTTGACACCTCCTGTTGACAGCTGTTCTGAGCAGCTTCATTTTAATTTCGCCTATTTATCCAAAAGCTGCTCAAGCACAGCAAATCTTGGATCAATGGATTTTCGGCACCCGCAGGGGCCGAGGTTCAGGTTTTTGCCGCACGTCGGACACAGGCCCTTGCAGTCCTCCTTACAGAGGAACTTGGTCTCCATATCCAGTACGAACAGGGTCGTGAGCATCTCGGTCAGGTCAATCTCATTCCCCTCAAGCGTAAAAAGCTCCGGATCGTCTCCGGTGTTTTCCTCCACGATGGTGGCGTCAAGCGGCATTTCTTTCAGGCTCTCAAACGCATCGCCGCAGCGGTCACAGACGCAGATCATCTCCGCCGTCAGCGTCCCCTCCAGTTTGAGAATGCCGGCCTGGTTAAAAACACGGCCCTCGGCATGGGGCAGGGTCTTATAAGAACGGATCGAAGGAAAATCCAGCCCCTCCGTCTCCAGCTCACAGGAGAAGGGAACGGAGCCGCCGGGTATCTCTATGATCTCTCTCAGATTCAGCCGCATACAGCACACCTCGCACAGTCGCCTAAGTATTATAGATTACTTGTCAGGACTTGTCAACAATATTTTTCTATTGTATAATGCAAAAAAATCTTCCGATACAAAGGATTTTTTGTGCGACATGAAAGAGCTGACCGTACGGGAAAACGACGCAGGGCAACGCCTTGACCGCTTTGTGGGCAAGGCCGTGCCCCTGCTGCCGGAATCCCTGCTGCAAAAGTATATCCGCCTCAAGCGCATCAAGCTCAACGGCAAGGGCGCCAAGCGCGACACGCGTTTAAACCGGGGCGATATGATACAATTATATATCAACGACGAGTTCTTTGAAAAGCCGCGGGAGGAGAATTCCTGGCTCAAGGTCGGCACGCCCCGCCTGAATATCGTCTATGAGGATGAAAACCTCCTGCTGCTGGACAAGAAGCCGGGCGTTCTCTGCCACAGCGCGGGCGTCTGGGATTATAATACCCTGATCGCCAACGTCCAGGCCTATATGGCCCAGAAGGGCGAATGGCGGCCAAAGGAGGAAAATTCCTTTGCCCCCGCGCTCTGCAACCGCATCGACCGCAACACCGGCGGCATTGTCATCGCGGCAAAAAACGCGGAGGCGCTGCGCATTCTCAACGACAAGATCCGCGACCGGGAGATCGAGAAATACTACCTCTGCGCCGTACAGGGCAAGCCCCGCCCCCGCGAGGGACGGCTGGAAAACTATCTGTTCAAGGACGCGAAAAAGAACCAGGTCTTCGTCAAGGATCGGCCGGAGCCCGGCGCCAAAACCGCCGTGACCGAATACCGCGTGCTGAAAAGCGAGGGGGCGCTGTCGCTGGTGGAGTGTCACCTGCTCACCGGGCGGACCCATCAGATCCGCGCGCAGATGGCCCACGCGGGCTGGCCGCTGCTGGGCGACGGGAAGTACGGCAGCGAGCGCTTCAACAAGGGCTTTGAGGAAAAGGGCCAGGCGCTCTACTCTTACCGGCTGGCGTTCTCCTTCCCCACAGACGCGGGCAGCCTCAATTACCTGCGCGGCAGGGAATTCCGTGTCAGTCGGGTGGACTTTGCGGAGAAGTACTTCGGCGTTACAACACTTGATTTTTAAAACGAGGGAAGCAGGCGCTTCCCTCGTTTTCTTTTAATCGCTGATCCCCTCGGGGACGGCTTTGCCGTCGGCTTTGATGTTGGAGCAGTCAAACACCTGATAGGTGCTGCCGCCGATGTCGTGGATATTGCAGGCGTCAATGGTCACATTATTTGTGTCATTGAAGAAGAACGCACCCGCGGAGCAGTCGTGGATCTCGGTATGCCGCACGGTCAGCTCCTGGCTGGAAATGCCCGTGACGCCAAGAATGCCGCAGCCGTAGAGGGAGCAGTCCTCCACCCGCGCGCCGCGGACGTTCAAAAAGCTCAGCACGCCCCCGGCGCAGGAGCCGACCGCCTGGGTGTGCCCGGCGGTAAGGTTCTCCACGGCAATGTTGTCACAATACTCGAAGCTCAGCACCTCGGCAAAACGCGGCTCCGCCGTAATACTGACCCGGTGGGGAGCGGCGGCGGTAAGCGTCAGGCTGCTGACCCCGGTGATCACAAGGCCGGGGCCGTCCACGCAGGGCATCCAGTAATAATACTCGCTGCGTCCGATGCCGTAGTCGGCGGCGTCAGAAAGGCGGTAGACACCGTCCTCAAGATAGATGGTGGCGTCCGGCGCGATAGACGCCAGCAGTTCGTCCACCGTCTTGACGTGGATCACGCCGTCCGCATCCTGCTCCGGCGCCGTAACCGCCGCCTCGCTCCGCTCCGGCGCAGCCCAGGTGACATCCGTCATCAGGCTCAGCGCCTCCATCTCCGTGTCCAGATACTCGTGCCCGTCGGGATCGACCACCTGGGGCGTGATCAGATAGCTCTCATAGAACCAGCCGGACTCCAGCGTATTATTGCGGAAGGCGCAGCCCTCCATCACCAGCGGATAGCCGCTGCTGGAAAACATGCCCTCAAAGCGGTTGCGGCTGATCTCGCAGCCGGCGATGTAGAAATCGCGCGTATACTCGCCGCGCACGAAGGAGGGCGCCTTATTATCGCGGATGAGGGAGTTGATGAGTGCGAGATCCCGACAGCTTTGCGCTGTAAAAAGGCTGTCATAGCCGTCGATGCCGTAGACGGAGCAGCCGTCAAAAAGCACGTCCTCGCAGCCGGTCATGGTCGCCGCGCCATAGCTGCAATCCCGGATGGTGGTATCCGTCATATGCACCGCGCGGCAGCTGCTCATCTCCGCGCCGTAGGTGCCGCAGCCGTAGAGATCGCAGGCCGACACGCGCACGTCGCGGCAGTTTTCCAGCTCAATGACCGCGCCGATGCAGGCGCCCGGCCCCTCGACATGCCCGGCGGTAAAGCCCTCCAGCGTCACGTCCGCGCAGCCCACCAGCTTGATCACGCTGGAATAGCGCGGGAGCGTGACGATCTCCGCGCCGGATTTCTGCGCGCGGATGGTCAGGCCGGTGACGTTCTCAACAACCAGGCCGTAGCCGTCATAGTCATGCTGCCAATAGTACCAGTCGCCGCCGAAGTTGCCGTAGCCCGGCGCCGCGCTCAGATCATAGCTTCGGCCTGTCAGCTCGATCACCGTGTTGGGCCCAATGGCACGCAGCAGTTCCTCCACGGTCGCAGCCTGCACGACGGTCGGCTCGACCGCCGGCGTTTCCGTCGGAGGCGGGGTCACCGCCTTCGTCGGGGCTGCCGTGGCCGCGGTCTGTGTCAGCGCCGGGGTCACCGCCGCAGTCTCGACAGGAGCGCTCTCCCCCGTGCAGCCGGCCAGCACGATCATCATGCTCAGCAGCAGAACCGGCAGCAGCCGGATCACATGTTCTCTTTTCATGACAGTCCTTCCTTTCCAGTTCCTTGGTTCGGGAAAAGGCTTTGCAATGCGTTCGTTTCACTTGTTTCGACGACGGTCAGCGCGAAATAGTTCCCAATTGCTGCCGCTTTTCTCCCGCTCTGACCGATGCGCGGCAACAATCGTTTCTTAAAAATTTCATTTTTTCTCAAAAATATTACAAAAAAGTTTTGACAAATTCCATAACATGGTTTACAATAATATTTGTGTACAGGTATCTGTATAATTTCTTTCCAGAAAGAGGACGCATGAACATGAAGAACAAAATGATTGCGATAGCCCTTCTTATAGTTATGGTATTCGCGCTGGCCGCCTGTGGCAGCAACAGCAGCGCCCCCGCCGCCACTGATACGCCCGCGGCCGAGGCCCCGGCCGCTCAGAACGAAACGCCCGCCGCCGAAGCACCGGCCGACGCGGTCCCCGCTCCGGAGCCCACCGAGCTGCCCATTGAGGACGTCATCGCCGCCAACGGCG
>JAFTGE010000005.1 GCA_017458085.1 Oscillospiraceae bacterium | reverse complement strand
TCCACCTGGACATAGCGGGTGATCTTCGCACCGTTGCCGACGCTGGAGACATAGCCCGCGGTGCCTACCGTGGCCTTGGGCGTGATCTCCACAGGGTAGTCGCTGGCCGCCGTGCCGAGCACCGTGCCGCTGACGTCCGCGCCGGGCGTCACCGCGCCGTCGGCAACGGACTTCTCCACCGCGCTGTCGTAGACGCCTGCCGGAGTGGTTACCTTCTTGCCGGAAACGGTGACGTCGCTTGCGCTCTTGACCGGCAGGGAGCCGGTGACCTCCGCACCGTCGACCCAGGCTTTCTTCCCGCTGCGGATATCCCCCGCGGCGGCGTCGCCGCTGCCGGTGTCAACAAACACGGCGCTTCCGCTGCCGGTGGCAAAGGGGATCTCCACCCGCGGCACACTCTCATAGGTTACGCCGTTGATCTTTACATTCTGTGCCATTGCTTTTTCTTCTCCTTTTCAGCTGACTGTCAGGGCCGCACCGTTCCAGCCGATGCGCCCGTAATTTGAGGGGATGGGTTTTACCTCGATGTTCTCCGGCACAACCATCCCCGCCGTCAGGAGCACCTGGGCCTCCTCGGAAGGGGTCACCGCTACCGGCCCGTCATAGGTTGGGGGCATGGCGGCCGCAGCATAATTAAATGTCAAATCAAAGTTGAAAGTTTCCTCGGGAAAGGCGAGAAATAATTCCAGGGGACGATTTACAAATTCAAGATTTACCGTCATGCGTCGTCACCATCCGGAATAAGCTCCTCGTCATTCCATATACACTCAACGGGAACAACAAAATCTGGAACCTTCGGGGCGACGCCATCGATGAAGAGCACACGCGGCTGAATATGAAGCGGGAGCGATGCGTCAAGCAGAGCGGTTTCCTTCTGCGTTAGACGGTATTCCGCACGCCAGGAAGGGGCGCTATCCGAATCATTTTTGACGCGGCTGAAGGTCATCGCGTCCTTCGTTTTGCGAAAAAGCTCCTGTCCATTTTGAACATAATAGACATTGAAGACCGCGATATTCTCGGGGTCCACGTTAAATGTGATTGCCTGCGCTGGCGTCGTAGCCCGCTGGATGCTGTCGGCATTCATCGGACGCCCTCCTTTCCCGATTTAACTTTCGTACACTTCCTGCACGAGCAGGGCTAGCTCGGTGTATTCCTCATCGCCGAGCCTGCCGACGGCAAAGAACACATCGAGCTTGTCCTGCGCGGCGTCGGCCGTCTTGTAAAACTTCTTTTCGATCAGTTTCTTCATGGTGTTATACATTGTTGATGACCTCCATGTCCTCGTTATAAATTTCCTCGATCAGCGCGGCCAGCTCCTCTAGATGAGCCGCCTCATCCACCTCAAACTGCGCTTGCGCCCTGGCAAGCACGCTGTAGTCCTCCGCCGGGGCGATCATTCTGCCATGGAATACGACGCCGTCTTCCCGCGTCCAGCTCTCGCCGTCCGGCACAAAGCGGAAGCCCTCGATAAAAGCCTTGCACTTGCCGTCAAAAAGATTCGTTTCGACCTCGCGTCTTGTGCCATCATCTGTAAGGTGACACAGATAGTCCTTGTCCAGATATACCCGCATCGTTTAACCCTCCAGCCGAACAGAGAAAACACGTGCCGTGCGTGCAATATTCCAGCCCTGGTCGTTGGTGTGCGTGCCGACGGCAACATGCCAAATGCCTTTACATTCTTCAATGTTCAGCTCCAATGTGCAGGAGGCAAATTCATTGCCGGCAACGCCGTCATTATAAGCGTCATGATCGGCCTTCACTGATGCAGCGGAGAACTTTTTGACGCTGTCATCCTGGGAGACGAACACGGCCGCTATTCTGTTCGCGTTTACATTGTTGTTGCCTTTCGTCGCTATTGTTGCCTTGAGCGTCTTGTAGCTCGTCAAATCGATACTATCCCAGCGGAGGAATACATCGGACGCTTTATTGCCAACCGTGACCATTTCAACGTACTCGGGCTCATAGGTGATTGTCGCGTTGGTTGGTGTCTTCAGCTCGCTTGTGGAGTACGCGCTGTTCAGCGTTCCGTCTGCATACAAGACGATTTCAAACACCAGCGCAACATCGTACTGCTGGTTAGTGCCTATTGCCACCGTCGAGCTGGCCGCCCTGTTTTCCATTGTAGCCGTCACGGTCCACGTGCCGTAGCCATCGGCCGGAATTCCGAAATAATAGTCAGCGATAGCTCCATCTTCGGCATTGGCGTGCGATTTTTCCGGCCCCTGGGATTTTGAAACGGTCCCCTTTGTGATCGTCACCGTTGAGCCCAGCGGCGCGGTCACATGCAGCACCGCTGCGTTGGCGGATAACCCACCGCCGCCTTTGAGCTGGGCGACCGGAAGATCCTCAAGGATCTCCGCGATTCCACCAGAAGACAGCGCAACAAGGGCGAGCTGACACTCATAGAGGACGTCAGAACCGTTGATATCGCCCTGAATGAGAGACGCAAAGCCTCCCTGCGTCGACGCATAACGGATCGAGGCGGAGACCTGGTTGAAGGCCGCAGCGGTCGCAGACTGGGTCAGGTCAATGGTAAGAACCAGCTGAGCAAACCCGTAGGTCTGAGCGCTGCAGCTGAACACTTCCGCGGCGTCGACGTAAATCTCCCGACCGGCGACCATCAGGTAGCCGGGTGCAAGCGTGAGGTCAGTACCCGAATAGCTCAGCTTGCAGCCACTGAGCGCGCCGTCATCGAAAATAGCCTGATAGAGCCGGCCATCATCGCTGGGGACAATATGCTGATTGGCGAAATTTACGCCCTGATAACTCATGAATTACCCTCCTTGAAGTCTGCATTTGGTATGCTGGAAATGATCTGTGTGATGCCGTTCGGAGACAGAGAACAGACAGCAAGAACAATCTGATAAACCTTATCCTTGTCACCGTTGATATCACCTTGTATGAGAGCTGGGAAGCCGTCCGTGGAGAGCGCGTACTCAACTGCGCTGGAGACCTGTGAGAAGCTGCTCTCCGTTGCGGCACCGGAAAGGTCAATGGTGAGCACAACACGACCAAAGCCCTCAGCTGCGCCATTCATAGCATGATTTTGAGCTGCGTTGACCTTGATCTGCCGCCCGGCGATCATTAGATGACCGGGGGCTATCGTGAGCGTATAGCCGACAGCAGTAATTGCACAGCCGGACAAGATGCCGTCGGTAAAGATCGCCTCATAAAGCCGCCCATCGTCCTCCGGGTTTACCAGCTGTTCCGAAAAATTCAGCCCTCGAAAGCTCATTTCAACACTCCCTTCATTTTTTCAGATGCTCTTGTCGCGAGTTCTCCGGATTTATAAAGCCAGCGGTCGTCACCGGACCTGATGCCCTTGTAAGAGATATAGCTTGTCAGGACTTCGCCATATAGTTTGATGCTGCAGGGGTCATAAACCTGGAAGTCCCGATCGGAATAGAACTCCACTTTGTGGCTGGCGCTGTTCTTGGCAAACTTCTCGGTCGCTTTTTGCAAGGCGTCCTGTTTGGCGCCGACAAAAAAGGTGTCCCATTCGCCACTGGCCCGTACACCGGGAATTTGGGAGGAAACGCTGCCGTTGGCGGCAAGGTAGTAGTCCGTGCTCTGATTGACCATGATGGCCTCTCCTTCAGCATCAAGCTTGCCGCTATCGACAGGCTGAATGACTGTGAGCTTAGCAAGGCCGGACTTGGAATAGGCCGCGGTGGACAGCTGAGAATGGCCGTCCCCGAAGACCACATTTCTGGGCGTTCGCACACCGTGGGTAATCAGGCAAAGCAGGGAATCACGGTCAACGGTAAATGTAATGCGGAGATCTGCCATGCGCCGCATGGTACGGATATACTCCGTCAGGGAAAACAGGCCATTGGCATCGACGTCCGGGGTTACAAAGGGACTGGTGTCCAGAGTGGACACCGTGAGATACGGCAGCGCATAGACCCGGTCTTCCTGCTGAATCCAGTTTGAAACGATCTGATCCCGGACAAAGGAACCGATGGTTACAGGGATCAGGGGCGCTTCATACAGGAGCTTGCGAGAAAATGTTTCGATCGGCTCGACCAACGTAAAGAGCGTGCGGCCGTCCTGTGGCGTGGTTTTATCGATAAGATAAAGCCGATTGCCATAGATCAGCCACTGTCCTGTATGGCTGCGGGCGTACTCGCCAACGACTGTTACTGTGGACGCCTGCCCGTCGGATGAGTCCAGGCAAATATCCGCAGAGAGAACGTCGGCGCTGCCGGTTGTGCGAAAGGCTGCAAAGGATTTGAAATAAGCTTTCATGTCACGGTCACACACTCCTGAAGTAGTAGAAGACCTCCAGCTCCGCCGATCCCGTAAAGACAGCGTCGGCCTCGACGGAGAGCGTGCTGGGTTCGTCGGTAGGCACATGGAAGAACGGCTCCGACGCGAGAGAAACCGCGTCCAGGAGATCTGTGACGGTGCCATCCGCCGCGATCCGCCGGATGTGCGAGTCCAGGTATAGCGTGGACAGCTCCAGCGTGTCACCGGAGACCAAAGCCCCCTCGACCGAGCAAAGGCCGTAGGTTTTTCCCGAGACATTACCGGTCAGTCGGATTTTGGGGTTCAGGATTTCGCCAAAGTATCGGAGCCTGACGCTGCCGGGCAGGTGACCGCCGGGGTAGACCGTGCCGGCGAGCACGGCGGCCGAATCCGCGCCGTAAATCAGCTGAGAGGTATAGCGGTATGAATAACGGATGGCGCTGCCCTCAGAATTGAGCATCTCCAGCGTGGTCGGATCTTTGCGATACCACGGTGTGAGGCAGAAAAAGGATGCGGGGATCTCCAGCCAACCGTTCCTTGAAAGCTCACCCTTCGAGAAATAACTGATTTCGACCTCGCGATAATATTCGATGTCTTCATACGGGCGGTAGACAAGATACAGGTGGCCAGAACGGGAGCACCAATCCACGAAGGTTTTCCAACGCGGATACGGGGCCGGCTTGGGAAAGGTCAACGTAGCCGTGAAAGAGCTTTGCGGCTCTGAATCCGCTGACACGGCACGGAAGAATCCGTTCTTGAGGTCCGCATAGGCAGGCGTCAGTGTCAGGCCGAGTCCGGCCGGGTCGGTGAGGTGAATCCTGCTGGCTCCGTTGAGATCAATGCGGTCGCCGGCCGCGTTCTCAAGGTAAAATTTTCGCATTACATCACCTCTCCAAGCCGGCGGTCAATCTGATTGACGAGATAGTCCACCTGAGACTGGCTCAGTGTGGCGGTATAGACGTTGGTCGTGACAGTGTTGCCACCGCCGCGATAATCGGAAAGGTCGGAGTCTTTGCGGATGCCGGCGGCGCGCAGCTGCGAGGCCAGACGCTTCGGAACGACCATCTCGCCCTCATGCAGGCGGGCGGGGAATTCATCAAAGGGAACGTAGTCCAAGCCGTTTGCATAGCCGCCGGCGGACACGGTAACTCCACCGCCGCTGAGACCCGAGACGGCGCTTGAGAACCAGTTTTTAATACCTTCCCAAGCAGAGACAAGGCCCTCCTTGATCTTGTTGACGATCGCACGACCGATGTTCTTGATCGACTCTGACGCCGCTTCAACGCCCTGCTTCAGATTGTCGATAAGCACGGGCCCCTGCGCCTCTATCTCAGACAAGCTTTCAACGATGCCGGAAATAATACCGTAAATCAGTTCCAGACCGGCCTCCAGGAGCAAGGGTGCGTTGGTGATCAGCGCCTGCAGGAGCGTCAGGATGGCTTGCACTGCCACAGGGATCAGCTCCGGCATGTTGTCAGCCAAGCCGGTGATCATGGTGGTCAGCAGTTCCATGCCCGCGGTCAGCATCTGCGGGGAATTCGAGATCAGAAAGGACGCCAACAGCATAACAATGGAAACACCTACGTCGCCAAGATCGTCAGCATGGGCCTCCAGGCCGTCCAGGAGCTCATTTATGATGTCTTCGGCGGTGTCCAGCATCTCGGGCAGGTTCTCGACGACACCCGCGCCCAGACCCTCCAGAAGCTCTCCACCGAGCTTCATGAACTGCGGCAAATCCTTACGGATGATCGGCACGCCCTTTTTGATATACTCGGACATGACCTTGCCCATGGCCTCGGTGTCGCCATTGGTTGCGGCCATGGCCTGTGAGAAATCATTGAGCCATTTCGCCCCGTCGCCGGAGAGGGATTCCAGCGCGGGGAGGAGTACGGATCCGATAGCCTGTTTTGCCGAGGCGGTGGCGGCGTCAAGGGCGTCAAGGTTGCCGGCCAGCTGCAAGAAGCTCTGATCGACGCCGGCGGCCAGTGCGTCAGCCTGGCGGCGGTATTCGGCCGCTTCCTCGGCCTTGCCGTTCTTTGCGGCCTCGGCCGCTTTTTCGGCAAGCTCCAGGGACTTGTTGTAATTCTCCTGGTTTTGCTTGGCGGCCTCCTTTGCAAAGTCGGATATGGTGCTCAGGCCGGTGACAGCCAAGGTGCCCAGGGCGCCGACCGTGGCGGCGCCGGCAACAGTAAGCCCGGTAACAGATTTGGTCACGCCCTTGACGGCATCGGAGGTCAGATTTGCGACGCCCTTGAGGGCGGAGCCGGAAACCGAGCCCAGTTCGTTCAGCACCTTCAGAAGGGCCTCATGTTTATCTTTGAGTTTCTCAATCGGCTGAATGGCCCTCTGAAAACCGTCCTTCAACCGCTCCAGGGGCTGCTTTGCCTTCTGGAGGGCCTTGTTATTGTCCTCCTGGGCCTTCTGCATCTTATTGAGCGCAGCCTGGGCCTGCAGCAGCTGCAAGCGGTATTCTTTCGTTTTTTCGGCGTCCTTTCCATATGTCTCGGATGATTTCTTAACCATCTCGGTCAGAGTCCGAACCTTTTCCCGCTGCTGGTCGACCTGTTCATCCAGGGCTTTCTGCTGTTCCCGCAACTTGGAAACTGCAGACGTGCCCTTCCCGTATGAGGAAGAAATGACGCTCAATTCGGCGGAAAGGAGCTTGAGGTTGCTATCGGCCTCTTTCAGTTGTTCATTAAAACGCTCCTCACCACTACAGTTTTCAGCAATAGCTTCCGAGTTCCTAGTGATCTCCGCCGTCGTCTTATTAACGGCCGACTGCGCATTGGCGAGAATAGTCCGAAACTTATCCGCTTGCCTACTATCCTCACCATATTTTGCGATGTTTTGCTCAAGTGCGATCGTTGCGGCGCGGACAACTTCATTTTGCTGCGCCTGCATTTCTGTGAGCTTCTCGTTTTTTGCGGTCAGGGCCTCCGTACTTTTCTCCTGACCAATGAATTCCGAGGAAACAGCTCCCAACTCAGCACGAAGGGCCTTCATGTTGGAATTGACCGATTTCATCTGATCGTTGAATTCTTTTTCTCCGGTCAGGGTCAGCTCGGTCCGAATCGGTCGCACAGCCATCAGTCCGCCTCCTCTCCGGCGTCTTCAGGGGATAGCAGAGAAATCATATCGTTGAGCTCTCCGGGGGTGAAGAGAAGCGCGTCCCGCGGGGAGAGGCGGAGGAGGCGGCTGCAAGCAGCGAGGATAAGAAGTCGGTCATGCCGCCAGCCGCCGTTTTTTTTTGAGCCTGTTCAAGCTCCTGCAGGACGAGATCCACCTCGTCATCCTCCGAGGGCTGCACAGTCTGGGTGAAGCCCTGGCGGATGGCAGCGTAGATGGCGGATTTGATGCCGGGCAGGTCGGCCGGGGAAGCAAAGCGGAGCAGATCCTCCATGGGAAGCATGGGGGCGGGGTCGTAGCCCAGGGCACGGCGCTGCAGCTCACCCTGCGACGCCAAAAGCGCATAGAGCCAGCAGATATTATCCCAGGCCGCCAGACTGCTTTCATCCAGCTTCAGCGTGCCGACAATGTCGGTGGTGTAGCCGTATTTCTCATAGATTTGATACAGGGCGCCGGCGGTCAGGGAGAGCTGCCAGGTGCGCCCGTGAAATGTGTGCTCGGTGTAATTCATAGAGGCTCCCTTCTGAGAGAATTATGTGGATACAGATTTGCTGATGGACATGCTCAAATAAGAGATTCGTAATAGTTTTCTGTTTGAGGCATGTTTTGCTGCATTAAGCTGTTTTTTTCAGCTGCGTTAATGCGTTCTTTTGCAATGTCAAAACAATTAGCGTCAAGCTCCATTCCGATAAAGCTGCGCCCCGTGTTCACGCACGCCACACCCGTAGAACCACTACCCATTGTGTTGTCAAGAACGGTGTCTCCGGGGTTGGAGTAGGCAAGAATCAGCTTCTCAAGTAGGCTGACAGGCTTTTGTGTGGGGTGAACACGCTGCTCTTCGAGACTAGCATACATACAATCGCTTTCGAGAAAACCTGGATTATATACACATAGATTGCGTTTTTCTTGGAGAAACTCTTGTTTGATAGATTCGTATGGTCTTGGAAAGCAGCCAGTAATCTCTTGTAAACGCCTATAACTCAGTTCTGTGGGAAGCCTGAAGTCATTTTGATAGGTGAAATAATGATGAGCAGAATAGTTTGGTATCATTTCTTTTATCTGCTTTACCGTGTACCCGCTCTTTTCGAGTTCCTTCATGAAATAATCTCGCAAGGCCTTATGATTTCCACGATTGCTGTATTTGTTCAGCCTGAAACAAAGAACCATTTCATACTGCGACATAGGTAATTTCTTCGCGGATTTACATCTCGTTTTGTTGTTCTTTATCCAAATCAAGCAATGCGAAAACTCTGACGCAAACGTAGAATCCATCAGATACTTTGCAAACTCGATCTGACAGAACAAGAGCACATTTGCATTTTGTTTGCAAATCCGCTTGTATTCTTGGAATAGCCGTTTCCCATCAATTCGCTGGTCCCATTCCAAGTCCAGACATCCATACGGCAAGTCACACAAAACCATATCCACGGAGCTATTCGGGATCTGCTTCATCAGTTCCAGGCAGTCTCCTAACATCAAATTAGCACTCATTCCACATTTTCCAGTCCACGTTAAAAAGTGTGTATTCCACGCTCAAAGCAAATACCCAGAAAAGGCGGAGGCGGTCGGCCTCCGCCTTCCGGTTAGAAGATCGCGGTAAGGGTGTGATCGGCGGCCATGGAAGCAATGGTATAGGTATGGTCGGCGATCCGATCGGTGACATCGACGTTGCCGTCGTAGAGCGCGGTGGGGTCCGCGGCAAAGGTAACGGCTGCTTTCTCGCCTTTGGCGACGAAGCTGACACCCGCGCCGGGCGTGGAGCTGCCTTTGCCCGCGTGGACGAGCGTCAGCACGAAGGCGCCGCCGGTGGCGGCGTCGGCCACGCCCTGGATGAATTCCAGAGCCTCCTCAGCGGAGGCGCAGTCGGTGACGGCGCGGTAGTCGCCGGTGGCGTCCGGCATGAGCTTATAGGTCATGGCCTTGTTGGTGAAGGTAACAGAGCTGCCCTTGCCCTCCACATTTTCGCCGCCCTTGCGCGGGGTGACGTTGTAGTAAAAATAGGGGCGATAGACCACGCCGGTCTTGGTGCGCAGCTTGCGGACATAGGCATAGGCGCCGGGCGTGGCCACGTCGTCCTTGTTTTCACTGAGGACGCCGCCCTCAAAGCGGTGGCCAAAGAGCTGCGCGTCGATCGCCAGCTCGTCCAGAAGGGTCTCGCCGGTGATCTCGCCGCCGACGAACTCATGGCCGTCCAGCTGCAGCTCATCGTCACCGTAGAGCTCAGCGTCGGCAAAGGTGGGGTTAAAGGCGGCCTTGACCGCCGCGCCCATATCGATGCCCGGCCCGTAGGTCGGGTGCGCGTTGGCGGGGGTAGAGATGATGGGGAAAAAGAAGCTGTAGAGCATGCCAAAGGGCTCCTTGACACGCACCTGCTTCATCTGCGGTTTGTTGGACATAATGCGGTTTCCTCCTAATAATCAGGGCTAGAGCCCCTTGGATTTGAGATATTCATCCCAGGCGGTTTCCATGGCTGACTGAATTTCATCGCCGCTTATTTCAAGCGTTGTTTCCATCCAGTGTAGCGCAGGGTGTCGCGGGGTGCCGACTTCAAGGTAGTACCCAACGTCCACAGCGGAGATACCAGCAGTCAGGCCGTGATGCCTGTCCTTTTTCGTGCGGCCAATACCTTGACCTGTTTTCGCACGATGATACCCATACTCTTCTTTCATCCTGGGGCGGGTGCTTTCCCCGTGATGTTTACCTGTCGGGCCAACGAACACGCTGCCAGAGGATTCGCGAGGATCACAAGTTATTGAGGCTGCCAGTGCACCTGTGCGTTTATGCGGCTTCAGAAATTCCACAAGACGTGCTTGTAGTACTTTCGCGCCAGCCATTGTAATGGCGATCTTATCTTTCGAGTCGGTTTCAAAGACTGTATACATTTGCGGAAAATCATCATCGGGGCCGTGACTGACGGGCATGTGATAGCTGAATTTCGCCACGTTACACCACCTCCAGCTGAAGAATGCAGCGCATAGCGGACCATGCGTCGTCGTAGCCGTGGGAGATCACCTCATAGGGCAGCTCCAAGGCGGTCAGGGTGTCCTTGACGGTTCGCAGGAGCGTTGATCCGCGGCGCTGCCAAATGACATCGATCTGCACCCGCGGGGCCTCCAGCTGTACGGCGTCGTCACCTGTGAGGGTCCGGGGCGCGTATTCGTGCCAGACGGCATATTCGGTTGCGCCCTCCGGCGCGGCCAGCTCGAAGATCTTACCGGGCGCGGCGGCACGGAGGGCGGTGTCCAGAGTGGACACGGTCATAGAAACATCTCCTTTTCGCGGGGAATGCGGATTGCCGCGCCAGTGTGCGCACTGGCGCGCAATGACAAGAGGGAAAAGCCATTACAGAGGGCGGTGTCCAGAGTGGACACAGTCATGCGTCGTCACCGCCTTCTGCGGATTCACCCGTCGGGCGGGCGATCTCATAACGGCGATCCGGACGGGAAAGCGACAGCGTCGTGATCGGCAGACCGTCCTTGTCCTGACCGTGCTGCACCTGGACAATGCGCCAGATTTCGCCGTTAAAGGCCGCCAGCTGGGCCGTGGTGACAGGATGATGGAGGGGGAGCTCCACCATCTCGGAGATCTCCGTACCGGCCTGCACAGCCTCCCAAAAACGCTTAAAGAAGACCTCGCGCGGGGCGCACAGGAAATCGGTCGGGTCGATCAGCGTTCCCTGCAGCGGCGTTGGGGCGTCCAGATCGTAAATCGTGAGCGCACGGTCGTAGATCATATGGCGCCTCCCTTTGCGGCGTTGACACGGTGGCGGCGGAGCCAGCGGTCGAGAGGCGTCGGCATGGGCTCGGAAGAGCTGCGGCCGCGATAGAGCCAGCCGGCGTACATCACCAGACCGCGCACGTGGTCGGGGTTGTCCTCGTACACGACGATGCCCATATCCTCCAGGGCGGCGCGGGCGGCCTCAATATCCTGCTTGATGCTGCCGGCGACGGCCTCCGGGACAGCGCAGACCGGCGAAAAGCCAAGGTCCGTACAGGTCAGGGCATAAACGAGATTGTCGGCCATGGGAATCAGATCCTTTCTGGTATCCACCCGGGAATACCGCCCGGTTAACCGGGCGGTACCCGAAAGGAAGGATAGAATGGAAAGAAAAGTATCAGAATCAGGCCTTCGGGACACTGGAAACCGTGCCGAAGGAAACAACCTTGCCGTCCTCGTCGAGCTCAACAACGGTGACGGGGACACCGGCAGCGGCGGTCACGTTGCCATTAGCCGCCAGTTTAGTCCAGCTCTTATCCAGCAGCTGGCCGGCGCGGATGCCGTTCTCGACAACACCGGCCTTAACCATCAGCGCGTAGTCCTCAGAGACCTTACCTGCAATGCTAAGCTTGGTGGCGCCAGACGCGGCACCGGCCGCCGCGGTGATGATCAGCGCGTTGAGGCCGTCGCCGGCGGCATCGCGGGCAAAGGACATCTCGGTAACCGGATCGGTATTGTTGTAGCAGACCAGGACGAAGTCCTCGTCAAAGATCGGCATACCGTCCCGGCGGGCCGTGCCCTTGAAGACGGTTTTATCCTGGATGAACAGAGGCAGATCGGAGTAGGCCAGAGTGCCGCCCTCACGCTTGACGGACAGGTACGCCTCCAGGCAGCCGCCGGCAATGTGGAAATCGGGCATGAACTCCTCGGTTTCGATCACGCCGCCGATGATGGGCATGGTATTGTTCATGCCGGCGACAATGGCAGCCGCGGCGTCGATGCCGAGAGAGCGGATCAGAATATCGATCTTGGTGGCCTCGTTCATGATCCAGACGCGTTCGCCGCCGGTGCCGTGGGTCTTGGCCTTGGCCAGAGCACCCAGCAGGGGAGTGAAGAAGGCCGCGCCCTGGGCAGCGGCGAGGTCGAGCTTGAGAATGTTGGTGGAATGGAGATCCTTCCACTCGCGGCGGTTATCGCCCCAATCCTCCGGCTGCTCGGTCTGCGCCAGACGAGAGATGAAGCCCAGGGGCATTTTCTTGGTTTTACCCTTGCCGTAGGGGATGGACTTGTCCACCGCAAGGCCCTCGGCCTGCCCCAGCTGATAAAGAATCTCCTCGCCCAGGGCAATGTCGGAGTCCTCCAGGAGGAAGTTGTCAATGATGACAATGCCGCCAACCTTGAAGCCATCGGCCTCCACCTCGTTAATGGTGAAGGTCAGCTCATTGAGCGCACCGGCCATCTCCATCCAGACGCCTTCAGGGACTTCGCCGATGATGTTCTGGCGGGCCTTGCCCTTGACGTCACGCTGGCGGGTATACTTCAGGAGCTTGGAGTACTGATCGATATTATCCCGCAGGACCTCCAGGTACTCGGTGGGGATCGTCAGCTCGGCGCCGGTGACGCTGCGGCGGTTCATCTGGCCGGGCTGAGATCCCAGCATGGTCCGGACACGGCCGATAAAGGCGCGGACGTTGTCGTTGGCATAAAAGGCATCGCGCTGCTCCCGGCTGCTAAAGCAGCGAGAACGGCAGCGGAAGTGGGCGGACTTGGGCATGGAACGGGCTCCTTTCGGTCTGCCGTTCAGCTTGGCAGATCTGGATTTATTAGAGGCGCCGGAGGCGGGCTCGGGATCCTCGTCGGAGTCAGAGTCGTCGGCGGGCTCGCCGTCCTCCAGCGCATCGATCTGCTGCTGGAGATCATCAATATCCTGGAGGACCTGGTCGATCTGGTCGTCGACCTCGTTCTGATCGGCCTCCAGCTGGTCAATCTGCTGCTGCAGATCGTCGTCGACATCCTCGGCGGCGTCCAGTTTGGCCTCCAGCTCCGTCTCGTCGGCGCGGAGCTTGGCGCGGCGGGCACGCAGCTGCTTGAGCAGGGTCTGTTTGGCGGTGCGCTTTTTCTCCAGCGCAAGAATCTTAATCATGGTGATGTCTCAGTCTCCTTTTCTGATTTCTCTTCCAGCGTTCGAGCCGAACCGCTTTCACCGCCGCCTCGTCACGTTCGCGGGCGGTGATGAAGGTCTGCTCGTAGGCAGGAAAGGTACAAACGGTGATCTCCCACAACTTGGAGATTTTCCTAATCTCCCGGCGGGTGCGTCCATCCGCCAGGTCGATGTAGGCCACTTCCTCCTCGTCAAAGCCAAAGCTCGCCTGGTCGACGTCACCCCGCAGGACGCGGGCATGTAGGTTCATGGCGTCGAGATCCTGGCGATTGACCCGGATCGAACCAAAGAGGCCGTAATCGTCTATGTAGAAGGTCAGCGTTTTTATGGTTTGATTGCAGCGGCCGAGGACGAGGCGAGAGTCATGGTCGGTGAGAGCGCGGACGTCGCTGGTATCACAGCCGTCAAAGGCGCCGCGGCAAACGACCTCCTCCATGTCATCCCACATGTAATAGGGCTTGTCAAAAACGACGAAGTAACCCTCAATGATCAGATCCTCGCCCTCGTCGCGGGTGGTAAACTGCGTGTGGCAGCTGCGCCGGAAGGCCAACTCCTCACGGCTCCTGTTCGTCATCGGTTTCGGCATCGCCGGCATCTCCTTTCAGCTTGCTCTGGGAGCCGCTCATGTCCCAGGGAATATAGTTTTCCAGAACCTTGTACTCAGTCAAGCCGACCGGGTCACGCATGGCGTCCTCGCGCACCTCGTCGCCGTTGATGAAACCGCGATCGGAGAGGGAACAGTCAATTTTGATCAGACTTTCCAGATCGTAGGAATATAAGCGGCGACGGTTAAAGGCAAAGTAGAGGTCCTCCGAGGACAGGAGCTTGAGCGTCAGCTCCGTTTCTATGGCTTTACAGATGGGCTCCACAACGGTATGGATGAAGTTGTTGTACTCTTTCTGGCTGAAGGAGCCGAGACCAAGCAGAAAGGCGGGAACGCCAAAGATGGCGGCGACGGCCTTTTTGTCGAGCTCCAGCGTGTCCTTGACCGCCAAATCATTCAGGCTCATGGGCTTGACCGTCTCAACCTTGATCAGGTCACCGGGCAAGATCCAGGGCTTGCCGCGCGCTGTGTCCTCCAGGTAGCGCTTTCGGAGCGCCTCACGCTTGTCATCGTCGAAGAAGTCAGAATCCGAATTGACCGAGACGATCATGGGCGGCTTATACTTCGGGGAGCCGAGGGAAGCACGCAGCTGATCCGACTGGGCAAGGCTGTCCGCCAGACGCCTGGCAGAAATTTGGTAGCCGCGGCCCTTCCAGGGCTGGCTTGAGTCGGCAAAGAGCCGGAAGTGCAGCACCTCGTCCGGGGCATACTCACGGCCTTTCCAGGACACACGATACCCGAGCGCATCATCCTGAATGGCCATAGCGCCGGGCATGGGTTCAAGAGCAGTAAAGCGTCCGGCGACCCGGCGGGGGAGCACAAAAGCATTGCCGTCGCCTTCGGTCAGCAGCGTCGAGACAATCCAGCTTTTCCAGCTCTGACCGGTAGCCATGTTTGGCCAGGGATCAATATCCACAAAGCGCGAGAGGGTTCCTTTTAGGCGCTTGTCTCCGTTGCGGCCGCTCTGCATGAGGTAGAGCGTGCAGATGGAGACGATGCCGGTGATCCGATTGACACAGGCCCCAATCTCCGGGGCGTCCAGCAGCCGGTGGTAACCGGGCGGCAGTTCGCCGTCTTCACTCATCCACACACCAAAGAGCGAGGTCAGTGCGCTGCGGCGCTTGAAATTAAACAGAGGCAAAGGGCACTCATCCTTTCGTCAGGCTCAGGTGTCCATTCTGGACACGTCCAGCCATTTCGCGGCGTCAGCCGCGCGGCCGGTGTCGATCAGCAGGCGCGTGGTCGCAAAGACCGAGGCGTCAAAAACGTCGATGCGCAGGCTGTCATCAATTTTGTCGTATACGACCACGTCGTCCTCTTTCTCGACCGCGTATACGTTGCCGACACAGTATTCAAAGGGCTCGGCATGGCAGTAATAGAGCTGGCCGTTGAGGGCCTTTTTCTCAATATGCCGAAATCCCTGGGATTTCAGGTAGTGAAGCTGAGGCTGATCCACGACGGTAAAGCGCGCTTTTTTCATGAGAGTCACATATTCGGGCGCAAACTTACGGTCGTGGCCGACCTTGGATATCCGAAAGCCATCGTCTCGCCTGGCGCAGTACCACTTCACGATCTCGGCCAGGTTAGTGCTGCGATCGTTGGACATGTCCAGCCATTTGTCATCACGCCACCCAAAGAGGGGAATCTGATCCTTGTCAGCCTTCTCAGCCGCAGCCACAATCGGAAACCAGCAGTGCGGCAGGATGATCAGGATCTCCTTGTATTCACCGACCAGGCAGCCGGCGGTCAGGTCATGGAGCCTGGCGAGATCCGAACCGCCATACCAGCGGATCGGAAGCTTGGCCAGCTCGGGAATCGTCCAGCTGTACTGACTGTCAGAGGCACGGAAAACGTCCAGATCGAAGTAGGCACGGAGGCTGGAGACAAAGACGTTGAGACGACGGGAAAGGAACTCCTTGCGCGTCTGTGGGTCGTTGAGAGCCTGCAGCGCCGCAGCCATGATCTCCTCCGGCCGCACTGTCACGCCCCAACTGGGATTGGCCATGCGGTGAACATCGGGATTGAGATAGTCCACTTCGCCGCGGTCATCCTGCGGCGCCCTGGCAATGAAAACAAAGATCCGATCAGCGTCCGGGCCGGTAAGCGTACCTTGCACGATCTTGGAGCAATAGGCCACGCGCTGCGCACAAAAGCCCGTACCGTCGTCGCCGGCCGTCGTGGTGGCCAGGATCAGACGGTTGGCATAGGCAATCGTGGCATCCTTCAGGCGGGAATAGGGAACGGAGTTCTTATAGAGCTCCAGCTCGTCAAGGTGAATGAGATTGGCGTTGAAGGCGTCAAAGACATCCGGCTTATACGCCAGGCAATCATAGGAGACATAGCCGGTTTCGCTGACAGCACCGGAGAAGCTGTGCCCCAGGCTGCTGTCCATTGTGCGTAAGCCGTGCAGGGGGTCTTCACGGGCGGTCATCCCCAGGCGGTGCAGGTTATAGCTCAGGAAGCCAAAGCCTTCCATGCCCTGCTTGAGGGAGCCGGAGACCGTTTTGATTTTCGCGCCGGAATCGGCGTACCAGAGGCCCATGGCCCAGATCAGCGCCGTGGCGAACGGCGTCTTACCGTTCTTGCGTGCCAACATCAGAAACGCTTCCTGGAAACGGCGGATTCGTGTGCCCGGCAGGTAGAAGCCGCCAATGTTGTAACAGACAAATTTCTGCCACGGCTGGAGGAGAAAGGGCTTGTTTCGCAGCGGCAGGCCGGAAAGATCCTCGCCCTGCTGGTGCACAAACAGGCTTTCAATGGTCAGGATCAGGAACTCCGGCAGCTCCGGGTCAAAGTCCCAGCGCGGATCTTCCAGATCGTGCAGGAAGCGCCGACATGCTGCTTGGGTGTCGGGATGCGCGTAGGGCGCGGCGGCGTATTCCCTGGCATAGGCCAGGACCTCCGGCAAATGCTTGCCACCCGGCTTACGCATCGGTTTCGGATTCAGCGGCCGCGTTCGCGGCGGCCTGGGCTTTGAGCGTGCTTAGAACGCCAGCCATCACCGGCGAGGCGGTTGACAGGGGGACGGTCGGCGAATCCTCGGGTGCAGCTGCGCGCTGCAGCCGTTTGAGCGCCTTCGGCGTCAGACCCAGGGCGTCACGGTGCGTGAGGATCTCCCGGCGCAGCTGCTGCAGCGTCGCGTACAGCGGATGGTCAAAGCTCGGGCCCTTCTTTTTGTCGGGCTCGGTGGCACGCCATTCTTTTTTTGCGCGCTGCTCCTCACGCTCCAGAGTGGCCAGTGTCTTAATTTCCGGGTCAAAGGCCTCGGTGTAGATGCCGAGCGCCTGGAGCTGGGCTTTGTATTTGGCCTCGCGGGTCTGAGTCTCTTTCTTTGGCATGGTGGGATCTCCGATCAGTCCAACACGTGCGCGGTTTACGCGCACGGTTCGTGTCCGCGGCCCGCGCCAGCGTGTGCGCGCGGTTGTGAGGTGGGCGGGGGCCTCGGCCGCGATTTTTCGGCTCGAAAAATTTTCCGCCGCGTGTGCGCGGAGTTCCCCGCCCAGCTGTAAGCTCCCCTAGTCCCGCTGATCGAGACCGGGGGGGATAGTCCTGCGGCGCCAGGATTCGCCGAGCGGCGTCAGTCGGCGTGTCAGCCGTTCGTGCATGGCGTCGTGCTTGGCCTTGCTAAGACTTACCAGGTTCCAAAGGCAATAGGCATATTCGGGATATTCTTCAGCCGGCCAGATATGATGCACCTCGGTGGCCGTGACAGTTTTGCCATAGCGCAGCGACTCCTGACACAGCTCACCGTCACGGGCGAGGGCCAGCTCACGGAGCCGGCGCCAGCGCTTGTTTTTTCGAGAATAATCAAAGCTCATGAGAATTGCCGTCGGCCTTGTCGATCCGGCGCCATGGGCTATCGCCTCCATGGGCCGGAAACGAAAGAGCCGGAGCCAGCAACCATCTCGCACATCCATGCGGTGGTTTACTGGCTCCGGCTCTCGTAGCACTGGCCCTGTTTGATCGTGATGTAAATCTCGTTTTTGCAGTCGCGGCAGAAGACGCCGACGCGTTCAGCGTCCTCGGTCGGCTCGATCCGCTTCAGGCGTTTATTCCGCCTGCAGTTCGGACAGGTGAGCCACCCATCCTCGACTGTCAGTATTCTACCATATTTCGATCCAGGTTTCAATGGTTTTGTCAACTCCTTCTCCTAAAAATAATATAATTTCCAAGCCTGAAAAACTAAAGAAAAAGGCGTCAGGCGGCACGTTTCCTACGCCTGCGCTTGGCCCTGACGGTGCTGACGCTCCAGCCGGGCGTGAGGTACTTTACAACACGGTAGGAGGCATAGTCCGTAGTATGGGCATCGTCCTGCAAGACCGTAGCGCCTTCGGGAGCCTCAATCTCCGTGTCCTCGCTGACAACAAAGCTTTCGATCTCCGGCTTCTTGGCGTTGCGCGTGTAGGACCAGCTGCGTGCACCGAGGCGCTTGGGCGGTTCCTTAGTCATGTACCTGGCCAGCGCCTCAAAGAAGTGGATATCCTTCTTGCGCTTTTGCTTCTTGTCTGGCTGCAGCGGGTCAAACTCGACGGCGCTGCCGTAGATCCAGCATTTACGCAGCAGGGCGTAATCGTCGCCGGTGTTGTTGATCACTACATGATAGTGATAGCGTCCCTCACCGAAATCATCTTCCGGCGACCAGAACATAACCAGCTCCTGGCCCATCTCGCTGCGCTTGGAAGAGAATAACTTGCGGAAATACTTGAGACACTCGTCGGCCTGCTTCCAACTCAACGGCAGGTGATCAGGCGCAAAGGTGAGCGTGGCCACCAGCGCGTCTTTCGGGTGTGGGAAATTGACGGCCAGCATCAGCTCCAGCTTTTGGTAGCTGTATATTCGGTTCATCCGTTTCTGGGCCTCGCTGCTTGCCTTCTGCTTCGCCTGCCGGACTTCCGGCTCATCATGCCGGCTCTTCCGAGGATAGAGCGTCTCGATCACGAGAGAGCCAGCATGTATAATCTTTTTCATTTTTGCCACGGTCAGACCTCCACATCTGACCGCAGCCCTTCAGGCATCCGTCTTTGTATGTTGTGCCTATTACTCTAAACCGCCTGGAAAGAAAAAATCAAGTCCGAATGTTGACCACGGGACTAGATAAGAGCTTCAATCGCCCATGGCTCAAGGTCTGCGGCGTCACAAAAATCGTAAGTACCAGACAGACGCAGAGGCGCTTGAGCAATGCCCGCGCTCCAATAGATGCCTTCTCGGAGGGGCTTGTCCTTATATGCGTAGATCTTCCCGTCGCCGTCGCGCGCGATCCAGTGAAAGCCCAGGCCAAGAAGGTGCTTTAGCTCGTCTACCTCCTCTAGTTCAAGAATCGGGTTAGCCGCTGGATCGGCAATCATGCCAGCCTCGATCATGATTTCCTCCGCCTCGGCCATTTCGCAGTAGATGAGGATTGAAGAACCAGATCGGAGCTCGATCTCGACATAGGCGGGATCGAGTTCATTTGCAGGTTCGCCCCTCATTGCGACCACTTCGGCCGGATCAATGTAGGCATTTCCAATTTTAACAAGCATAATCTAATCACCTCCAAAAGTACGATCAAAAGCGTAGAGCATACAGGCGTCAAGCCCTGCCAGGTTGAAGCGGTGCTTGCCCGTGGAGGGGTTCACCTCATCATAAAGACGAACGATATCACTCTGCAGCAGATACTGCAGCCGCGCCTCCAGTACCGGTAAATTCGCACTCTTGCCAGCCTGTACCAGCAGCTTTGCACACCTGCTCTGAAGCTTACCCAGCTCCTTGGTGAGATCTTCCCGGAGCTGTCTCTGTACGGCAGCATCAGACTCGGCCTGCTCGCTGCGAGCGCGCATGTCGACAAGTGCACGCTGGAGATCATCCCATTCTTCCTTCGTGATTCTCAGAACTTCATCCATCGGGCGTTGGCCTCCTCTTGGCGGCGGTCTTCTGCCGCTTGATTTCCAGGCAGCGCGCACAAAGCGCGCCACCTGACTCCGTTCGTTCATCCCTCGCCTTGCATACTGTGCAGCAGTGGTGTAGCTTGAGATATGCGTAACGCTCATTTCGATAGCATCGACTAGCCACGGGAATCGCCTCCGGCAGATGTAGGATCTTTGTCTGTCTTCCTGTGTGCGGTACTTACCAGCCCGCAGCGGACGGGATGGTTCAGGCATGGATTGTAGCAGCTGCTGCGCAGATGACAGTCCACGCAGCAATAGCGGTCGCCGCGCTCGTCGCAGTAAAAGCGCTTACAATGACGTTGCTGATTCATTCGGCGGCACCTCTCTTTTCCGGCAGGTTGGCCAACAGACCGCGCTCCTGCATTTGACGGGAAAGAGACGCCAGATCGGGCACACCAATTGTAGAGAACAGGTTGCAATAGTATTCCTCCAGCGTCAAGGTCGGAGCGTAGAGCCGTCCGTAAACCTTGCCCGAACGGGCAAAGCCTGCGGCGCAGACAAAGCCTTTTTCAAGCAGGCTGCCGATCAGAATATAAAACGAATTGGGCTTCCATGAGACGCTTTCAGCGCGTTCCAGAATCTCAGACCTACAGGCAGGAGCCCCGATCTGCCACAGAATAGCCAGGAGTTCCAGTTCACAGGGCGTGATATTGGGAACGGTTTTCATGCGTCACGCCTCCTTTTCCGGCAATGGCCACCAGCCAAGAACCGTTATCCCTCGCGGCAAGGATGCGCCGTAAAGCCTCCAGGCGCCAGTTGGGTCGTCGGCCAGCTCCGGATCATAGTCCATGGTATATTCCATCTCTCCGGTGACGCCCACTGTTTTGCACAAATACCGACCCAACCGCGGCGGGGTTCCCGTCTGCCATGTCGGAATGATCTCTGCTGGTGTCGTGTCCACTCTGGGCACGGGCGTCGGGTCATCGGTAATGCCCAGGACAAACTCCGCGGAGCAATTCAGAGCTTTACAAAACCTCACAATATCGTTTTGCATACTTGGACGGCAAAATCGAGAATACCAAACATCCCCGTCATGACTAAAGTCGCCGGCAGCAAAGCGCCGGATTCGTCCGGCAGTAGTACCATATGAATATGCGCCCGGAATCAGGTCAGCATCCTTCAGACCGGCGGCGTCCACCAGCGGAAGAAAGAGCTTTGCCTCGGCCTGTAGCCCCTTCAACCTTTTTTTCGCTGCGCGCTCTTGATCGCGACGATCCTTTTCCTTGCGCTTTTCCCGGTCGGCCGCTTCCTGCTTGACCTTTTCGGCAGCCGCCGGGCAGCGCTGCTTGCAGTTATTTCGCTGCCAGCAATCAAGGCAACAGTCACCAAAACAGGCATATCCCGAGTTACTTAGGACGGTGCACACAAAGCGGGGAATATGATGGCCGCAGGGCGCGCCATCTTTTGCAGGGCAGTCGCATTCGGTCATATACTGCTCAGCATAACTATTCGCTGTAACTACAGGGTCAGACCGGAAGGTGAAGGTGCGTTTTCTCGCTGCGGATTCGGCGATTGCCTGCTGTGCCTCTTTTGGCAGCTTCTGAAGCTCATAGGCGGTGGTCTCATTGAGTTCACCGCTGTCGAAAAGCTCCAGCAGCTCCGGCACAAGATTGGCGCGGATGGCATGCAGCCGGCCGATTCGACTCTTAGAGGCGTTGACCGCTGCGGCCACATGGCTGCGCATCCGACCGGGAAACTCTACGCCCTGCTCTTTCAGCGCGTAGAGCAGGGCCTCCACGCGCTCCGCCTGTTTTGAAACCTCCGAGGGGCTCAAGACACGTGTGGCGCTGTTGGCGTAGATCAGACGCAACTCCTGCATCTCTCGGCTCACATCACCGCGCTCTCGGATACAGGCCACGCCCTTGTTGAACATAGCACTGCCGCCGTCCCGGATCAGCAGACAGGCAGCGCGGCGCCGGTGGCCGGAAACCACTGTGACATGGTCGCCGTATCCGCTACGGACACGCAGCGGCTGCTGCAGGCCGACAGTCTCGATATTGGCGGCCAGCTCATCCAGACCGTCCAGACTGTAGAAGTTGTCAGGGTCGGGGTCGATCAAATCCAGGTCGATGTACTCGATCTGCTCCTGACCCTCCAGAGCGGTCATATCGCCCAGCACAGACGCAAAATCAAACGCCACGGTCAGCACCTCCTTCCATGAGCTCTTTCACAAAGCGGCGGTAATCCTGGCAGGCCGCAGACTTTGGAGAGCTGACGATCAACGGTTCCTGCGAGAAGGTCATGTTATCGACCGGCGCGCTGCGGCGGATCGGAGAGAACACCGGCAAGCCGGACTTTTTTAGAGCGGCAGCAGCCTCCTCAAGAGTTTTGGACTTGTAAGCCATGGTGGGCAGAAAGCCCGCAATCGCAAGGCCGCGGTTAATCTGCGTCATGTTATGTATCTGCCGCTGCAGGTTGGCCATACCACGCAGGCTGAACGCATCCAGTTTGATCGGGATAACAACCTGATCAGCGGCCAGCAATGCGGCTGCAGCCGCCGCATTGAACGACGGAGGGCAGTCGATCAGCACCCAGTCGTAAAAGTTATACCGTGGCATCTTCAGCAGGCGGCGCAGGCAGTTGATGTCTACAGCTTTTCCCTCGACCTTGCTCAGGTCAAGATCCATAAGCGTGTCGTCTGCCGGAAGTAGGTCCACATGAGGAAAGCTGCTCGGCCGTATGACCGGACCGACGTCGGTCCGGCGCAACAGATCGGCAAAGGTGCAGTGCGTCCCGTGTCCACTCTGGACACCGGGAGGTGAGAAAAATTCCGTGGTGTTGCACTGGCTGTCCGCGTCCACAACCAGCACGCTTTGTTTGCAGTCTCGGGCGAGGATGGCGGCAGCGTTGACCGTGGTGGTCGTTTTCGCAACACCGCCCTTGAGATTCATAAATGCGATTGTTTTCATGTCTTCGTGGTCACTCCTTCTCAGAATTTGAAACACTCATGTCCAGTACCGGCCGGCATGGGATAGGCGACGCGGTAATAACGATGCGCCTCGTTGATGTACTCGACCGTTCCGGTCACCCGGACGGGGATCTCTGAAATCTTTGAATAACCCGACGTCGATTCAAAGAATGCCGCCGGGCGGAAGGTGAGCTTGTCACCTATGGCAACGGTGCAAATGGGTTTTCACCTCCTTCGTCATCGGCCAAGTCGAACATCGGAGCACCTTGGCCGGGAACAGTGTCCAGCTCCTTGCGATTGCCGATAGCGAAAGTCATGTGCTCTGGATCAAACTTGAGCACAAGCCACCGTTTTTTCTTGCCATCCTTATCCTTCTCGATGACAAGCCTTCGCGCGTTGGGGAAGGGCTTGTTTCGGTCTGGCATCAGCATTAGGATAACGTCTGCGTCATTTTTGATCTGCCGGCTTTCCCTCAGATTATCCATGGTCGGGTCTTTCCCATCTTCTGGAGGCGTAATCTGGCTCAGGGCGACAACAGTGACACCCAGACGCTGAGCCATGCGGTGCAGCTCCATGCTGATTTTCAGGACGGTCTCGGATCGATTGATCCCTTCATGCTCAATGAGCTGCAGGTAATCGATGAAGATCACGTCAAAGCCGTGCATAACGGTGCGGTTTTGAATCTCTGCAAGGGTATCCGCCCGGCGGATCATACGCAGCGGGACGCGCTCACTGCGCTGCCCGGCGTCCGCGGCACGTTCAAAATCAGCAGAAGAGAGCGCCCTGGACTTAGTGCGCGGCAGGGGAATGTTAGCGACTTGCGTCTCCGCCATCAGGCGGTCCTCCAGGCTCTCCTTCGGCGTCTCCAGGGAGAAAAAGCCGACGCGTTTCCCGGTGGCCGCCATGTGATAGGCAAACTGCAGGCTGAGCGCTGTCTTGCCCACGGAGCTGTCCGCGGCAATCACGACAAAAGCCCCAGGGGAGACAAAAAGCACCTGGTCGAGCTGAGGAATACCCCAGCTCAGATAATCGGGCGGCGTGGGGTCCGCCATGCGGTCGAGATAATCATTGACCATCTCCGTCCAGCTGAGATCCTCAATTGTGTCGATGTCTCTCAGGATCAGGCCGAGATTCTCGTAGATCTGGAGAGCCTCACGCTCGGTCTGAACCTCGGCAAAGCCATAGGCGGCGCGGCGGATCGCGTTCAACCGGGACTGACTTCGGATAATTGCGAGGTATTCTTCCACATTGGCCGCGGTCGGCGTCTGCATCATACAGTCCGCCAAGAGATCCCGATAATTATCGCCGGCGGCGTGCAGCAGCGTGATCGGGTCGATCGGCTTCCGTTCGGCCCAAAGTCCCTGCGCGGCCTCGAAGATGTGGCGGAAAACAGGATTGCCAAAGTGGGTGGGTCGGGCCTGCTGAAAGATCATGCCCGCTGTCTTGTCAGGATCGACCAACAGGGAGCCGATCACACTGACCTGAGCCATGTACCATGCGTCTTTTGTCAATTCAGGCATTCGCCTTCCTCCTCATCTTCCACAGCCGTGGGATTTTCAGGATAACCCTCGTCACCCGGTTTCAGAGCGAACAAGCCCCGCCAGGCCTTATCGGCCGCCGTGCGAAGCATGCCGAGCTTATAGGCCCGGTTTCCCTTGGAATACTTGTCCAGGGTGGAGCAACTGCGCTTCACCGTGGCCACAGTTGCCACGGGCCTGCCGATCCGATGGCGCGTCTGGGCGTAGTCCATCCAGGCGGCCAGCATCTCGGCGTCGTCGCCGCAGTAGTCCACAATGGCCTTCATCACGTCCGCGGCCATCCAAGAGGGGAGGGAGAGCCTTTCTTTTCTTTGTTTATCTTTCTTTTCTTTAGTTAGTACTTTAGTATATTCGTTATTTAGTTGTGTCGGATTTCCCGCTGACGGTGTTTCCGTCAACGGATTTTCCGTTGACGATTTTTCCGTCGTCGGATTTACCGTCGACGGATTCTCCGTTGACGGATTTCCCGTTGACGGATTTTCAGTCAACGGTGAGGTCATGGGCTGCTCAAAAAGTGTGTAGTCGTTGTTGGCAAAGCACCCGCCAGTCCGAGCCTGTTTTCGGACAAGATAGCCGGCCTCCTCCAATTCCATGAGTGCCTTCCTCACGGCGTCGCGCCCCTCTTTGCAGATGAAGCTCAGCCCGGAAACCGTATAATCCCAGTCATCCGGCAGACTGAGCATTTTGCTCATGAGTCCCATAGCCCGGAGACTAAGTCGCCGGTCGCGCAGGTGATAATTGCTCATGGTCGTGTAATTTTCATTATGTTCTACACGTATAACACCCAATCGAATCCCCCTCCCTTACTTGCAAAAACAGACAAGCTGTGTTATACTGCAATCGTCTTCGTGGTCTGTATAAAAGCAGGTCACCGGGCCTCACCGTGGTCGCGCGCGGTGAGGCCCATTTTTTATACAACCTTCATCCCCGGCACATACAGGCAGGGGCGCACGGCTTCGGCCTTCTTAGGAGTGGCCTTAATCGGCGCAATCTGCCGGGCCAAGACATAGTTCTCCAGCTCGGCCTCGACGATCCGCACGGCCTTCGGCCCGATCCGATACGCGGGAAGCTGCCCGCGGCTGATCAATCCTTCCAGCGTCCGTACGCTGATCTGGAGCCGCTCCGCCGCTTGTTTTTTGGTCAGGTAATTCATGATTCAACCTCTGAACCCACATACGGGTCCTCCGTCAGATCTGAGAGTGTGCAGCCGAAAAGGTTAAGAATCGCAATCAGATTGCTCGCCGATGGACAAGCCCGCATGTTTTCCCAGGCCCAGTAGCTCTGCCGGGAAATATGGAGCGCTTGTGCTGCGGCCGCCTGGGATAGCCCAGCCTTTTCTCTCTGCCTCCGCAGGCCGCACAGCATCGTCGCGAATGCCATGTCTGCGACCGGGGGTCTTGTATCAGTCTTCATGGTCTGTCTCCTCTCATCGTTTTTCCGCAGGGAAATTCGCGCCCTGCGCGTATTTCAGCTGGATCGCTGCGCGTACAATGTCCTGCAGCTCCTCGTTGATGGCCGCCCAGCGGACGCTTTCCTCGCCCTCGTCGACGCGGCCGTTGCTGCTGATCCAGAGCAGGTCATCGGCCCGATGCCGGAGCTCAAATTCTCGCATGCGGTAGAGCAGCTGCGCCACGGCCTGTGCAAGGGGCAGCTGCGTCACCTCCGGGATCAGGCCGGCGGCCAGCGCGGTCGAGGCCCGCAGATGCTCCACAGCGAGTGTCGGAGCCGGGTAGACGTCACACATCATGGCCACCGCATCATCAGGCGGCACGTAGATGCCGGCCTCCCAGTTGGCAACTGTGCGCACAGACACGCCCAGCAGCTCAGCTGCCTTTTCCTGGGTGATTCCGGCAGCCCGGCGGTGTCTCGCGTACATCGTTCTGAAATCATCGTTCGTGGTTTATCTCCTCCCTCCGGGGTAAAATATCCATATGAGCTGTTAGCCGTGGGACGGTATAGCTTTCGCTGCCCGCGTGGAAACAGTCGCGGGAGCCTCCTTCACCGTCCCGGAGGCTTCAAGAGGCGGCCGACAGGCTGAAATCTTGAAGGCCCGTCGGCGTGGTGCGGCGTGACGGAGTTGAACCGCCGGGAGTCATGCTCCTCCTCTGGGCGCCGCGTACTGTGTAGAGTGCGGATTCAAAGTTCTCACACGGTGATAGGCCCAAACTGAATATGTGCAGATTTCCCTTCCGTTCCTTCAAATTGACAGCGTCCCCAGGCTTTGCTACAATAGGTATGCCCCTGGTGGGTAGAAAGGAGTGATGCCAATGCACAAGCATGTGCGAGGCCCTCTTTTTGCCCGTGCGCTCCGAACGCAAGCGTGATGCGTAGGGCAAAGGCTGAACCGGGACTGCCAAAGTGATCGGCGTATTATAGAAAGGCACGTCGCTGTGCCCCGTGCACACGACGGCGGTGATCATCCAGAGAGCCGCGCCGCGAAGCGACAGGCCGACCATGGCTGCGTCGTGTGGGCTCACGGTGCAATGCGTTTCGGTAACAAAACCCGGAGGAAAGGACATCTGCAAGCGACTGCAGGTGTCTTTTTCTTTTCGCTGTCAACTTGAAGGAACGTAAGGATGAAAGAAAGGAAGACCGTCGCTACCGTATCAACACATTACTTTCTGGGCTTGCATTGCTGCTATCGGTTATAGCAATTCTCGCAAACATTGCGACTGCCACAAACCTATCACGATTGAAGCGATGGCTTGGCATATCGCAAGAATCGACAGGCCCATCAGCAACCAGCGCCCTTGTGCTTCCCGCCCATTTCATGGTAAACTAAAGTTTACATTTAGAAAGGACGGGATCTTAATGAAATTACAACCTGAATGCATCCGCGATGTCTTACTGTTCGTTGAGAATGCGGAAAACTACACATCCACAGATGACGAAATTGAAGCGGAGCCGGTTTGGTTTGCCGACATTTGTGCCGGATTGCCGCAATACAAGGCAGAAGAGTTGTATTACACGCTGACGATTCTGGAGGAAGCCGGCTTTCTCCATGTAGGCGAATACTGGGAGCAGGGGGCTATGGATTTATGTTGTGTCTCTCGCCTGACGTACGAAGGGCATGAGTTTTTGGAAACTATTCGTCCCCAGTCAGTGTGGACCAAAACTGTTGCTGTGCTGAAAGGGGTTGGCAGTTTTGGCCTGGAGATCATGAAAGATGTTGCACATGACATCGTGCTAGCTGCAGCCACCGCAACGCTATCTCGCTAGGGCCCAGTCATCGGCGAGAAGATCTTCGCGCGTGGGGACCCATGGGCGTGCTCTCTTAGAGCCGGTTGCTGAAATGAGCATCAGGCAGACGCGGGACGGACTGGGAATAATGATTTTGATGTACTTCCAGCACGGATCTGACAGCCCGACATCTCTGCGGATCGCTGCTCCTTGTGAAACCGCCTCGGTAATCGCTTCCTGGATATACAAGTGCTGATCATCTCCTTTGTCTTTGTGCTTTGTTGAAAGATTTCAATATGCCAATTAACCCAAAATCATCCTTTTGTGATAAAATAAAAAATTACACATGAAAGGAGTTACTTATGGAAGCTTTTGACGTCACAAAAATCGTACTCACTGCGCGAGAGCAAGCTGCTTTTGACAAATTCGGTGCATCTGGGAGAGCCTTGCTAACTCTGGAGGAGTACAATGCTCTACGGAAAAAGAAGCTCGTTGATCCTAGTTATGGATGGTTTACAGAGGTAAAAGAGCCCATGGATGTGCCGCTGTCGGATGAAGGCCAGATGTTACAGGCATACCAGATGCAAGTGCGTAAGGATGAAAGAAAGGAAGACCGTCGCTACCGTATCAATACATTACTTTCTGGGCTTGCACTGCTGCTATCGGTTATAGCAATTCTCGCAAACATTGCGACTGCCACAAACCTATCACGATTGAAGCGATGGCTTGGCATATCGCAAGAATCGACAGAACCATCGGCACCCACCACGGCCGTGACGGAAACAACTTCATCAGCAGATCAGTCATCAGATAACTCAGAGAACCCGCAATCAGAAGAATTACCAGCCCCAGCAGACAAGCAATCTGCCACGGCGTCAGCGTCAACCACAAATAACGAATAAACTCCACTGCCAATTCACCTCCGCTCTCCTTTGTCTTCGTGGTTTACTTAATCCAAAACGGATTAAGTAAACTCAAAATAAATCCGTTACGGATAAATGTCAAGCAAAATTGACAGTTTTTAATCCGATTTGTATAAGTCGCTTAAAAAACAGTACGACATCTTGTATAATTTTTACATGGTGGTGATTCAATGAATCGGATTAGAGATCTTCGCGTTCAGCGCAAAATGTCACAGGCGGAGTTGGGGAAAGCGCTTGGTTGCATAAGCGCGACCATTTCAAAATGGGAGCTTGAACAACGACAACTAGAGCCCAATACAATAAACACCCTGTGTGATTTCTTTGGTGTGACAGCGGACTACCTCCTCTGCAGATCGAACACCCCGAATCCGGCGGTCACAGAGGAAGATGCAGCGCTTCTGCGCGCGTATCACGCCGCCTCACTCAGGGACAAAGCCCTGATTGATCAGATTCTTCAGGCGTATGCCGAGGAAACAGATACCGGCAAGAGTGCAGGATAATCGCATTTCGCAGAAAATAAAATGCGTGTCCAGAATGGACACGCAAAGAGGGGAGATAAAGATGAGCAAGTATCGCAGGGAACCCGGAACGCCGTCGGTTGGGGTCGGCGTTGTCTTTACAATTGCGGGCCTTTTGGTCGCAGCTCTCGCGCTGCTGTTCCTGTTTTGGATGGTCAAATGCTTCCAGTATCGTCATCCCATTCTGGGTGCAATCTGCGCTATTCTGATGCTTGCGGCAGGCGCCTTTGCCGCGGCACTCCTTCAATTCGGTCTCAGCGCCTTTAAGCGGCCGAAAAAGCAGGAAGAGGCACCTGCGAATGTGCACCCGATCAGGACTGTTAACACATCTGTAGTTTCACCGACAGTCAGCGTCTCGATGCGTTCTGGACGGGAGTATACGGATGTCCGGCTATACAAGCCTAATACGATCCATGTGACGCCGGAAATTGGCGATGCCGTCGAGTTTCGACTTGACCCTGAGAATCCCTGTGATGCCGATGCTATTGCAGCTTGGGCGACTGTAGATGGGGAAGATCAGAGGACCGGAGTGGATACGAAAGCTCCAGCGCCTGTGGAAGAACCGGCAATATCTTCCACAGGCGGTCGACCAAGCCCAGAAACCGACACATCTGTAGCTGCTCAGTCTGCCCGCCTCCCAATGCACGTTTTGAGGGAAGATAGACTATCTAAGCCTAATAATGTACGTGTAACACCACAACAAAGCAAACCAGCAGAAGTTGTGCCGCCCGCTCCTGCGCAAGGTACATCTCGGTCTCCATATGCAGCAGAATGTGATAGAATAAAAAAACGCGAGGATTTTTACCGAGAGCGCGCACAGCGAGCCGCAGAATTCAATCAACTTCTTGACTCCATCCCTGCAACAGAAGTAATCATCTCCGAGCAGCCGGCGAAAAAGCAGGCGGTAGGAGAACTGTGTGATGTAGTTTTCTCCAATATTACCAAGAAAACACCTAGGGATAAACTCGGTAACTTCGTTGCATTCGATGTTGAAACTACAGGTCTCTCTGTTTCTTCAGCAGAAATTGTTGAGATTGCAGCTATCCGATTTCGTTCGTGGGAACCGGTGGAAAAATTCTCAACGTTGTGCCGTCCTCGTAAGGGAATCAATGAGGCCGCTGCAAAAGTGAATGGGATTACCCTCCAAATGGTGGAGGATAAGCCGGAGTTTCGTCAGATTGCTGAATCCTTCCAGTTCTTCATTGGCAAGGATAATCTTGTTGCGCATAATCTTGAGTTCGATCTCAAGTTCATCTACAAAAACGGAGTCGATGTCCTTGCCGAAAAACGCATATTCTATGACACACTAGATATTGCGCAACGAACCTTAAAGAAGGCTAAGGAAAAATGGGACAAAGAAATCGGAGGATACGTTACGAACTTTGACGCTGAGTATGATGTAGACGATTATAAGCTCGGAACGCTTGCTGAATATTATGGAATTCCTCTTTATGGAGCCCACCGTGCGCTAGCAGACTGCTATGCGACAGGCATACTCCTACAGAAGCTGGCCAAAGATAGAGAATGAAAAACAGCCCGGATCTGATCCGGGAAGGGGATCTCACAAAGTTTACAGTTCAGTCTTGCATTTTCCTTGAGCTTCGCATATAATAGTCCTGCCGAAAGGCTTTTGAACAATGAGGGTCGTTCAAGCCGTTCACAGCGAAACGAAGCCCCTGGGAGTTGCAGCTCCCAGGGGCTTCTACCATTTTCACCGGCTGGCTATACCGTCAGGCTGGCTGCCATCACTCCCCGTCCAGCCATTTGCATATGTAGTACGCGACTACACTTGCCAAAACGGAGAGGAGAAACGAGATGAGGGTCGTCAAATCCGTTCACCCCCTTCCACTCCGAAGGTGTCGGCAGCGGGGAAATTATAGCACGATCACCAAATTCCGACAAGCTTTGTGTGTCCACACTGGACACGCAAAACAGCCCCGGACCTGATCC
>JAFTGE010000036.1 GCA_017458085.1 Oscillospiraceae bacterium | reverse complement strand
TGCTCTCCGGCAATAAAAAACTCATGATCGTCCGTAGCGCGATCGATATTGATTTTTATTTCCTGAACTACGTCTCCGAATTTTACTCGTTTCATCAGGCCACCTCCTTACGGGAAGGAATGTGCCCGATAAATTGCGATTTCACAAGTTCGTCGGTCTGTCTTACGAGATTCTGATAGGCTTTTTTTGTCCGTGTCATTGCCCAAAGCAGATCGACCAATTCTTTTTGCTGCCCGATTTCAGGGAGCTCAAACTCATAGTTCTTCAGATGCTCCCATTTCACCCGCGGAGACAGAGAGCCGGCAGACTTTTCCACAGCATAATCAAACAGACTGTCGTTCTGGATAACGAACGGAAGCAAATCGGGCATGATCCGTTCCGGAATTGCCTCGATCACGGTGATATCGCCGGAGCAGATCCCGTCAAACGGCGCGACCGCGGCCTTCTTCAGATAGGCCCGCCGCCGGCCAAACAGCATCTGGCCTTTTTTGAAACCCTTGGTAAAGGTGTTGTCGGAATCCTCACTCCAATGAGTCAACTCGATCTCGCCGGGGATCAAGTGTTCCAGACCGATAACCGGAAGGCCTGTGGCGTCTTTTACCGTGCTTTTATATTCTCTGGCAACATCGCCAAGTCTGACTTTAGCCATCGGTTTCACCTGCCTTTTCCAACAGATCGGTCAGCGCCTGCAGAGAAGCCTGTACGTTTACGCTCTGGGACATCCAATCATCAATGCACTCATCCAGAGATTTGACCGGCTCCGGTGTTCCTGCGCTGTGGACATACAGCGGAATGCTGAGGGAAAAGCCCTGCTTTTCCACGTCCTCGATCGACACAACTTTTGCATAACCCTCTTCATCCCGGAAGCTGCGATACGTGGATGCGATGTGCTCGATATGGTCGTCTTCCAGATAGCTTTGGGCGTTCTTCCGCGTGACCTCCTTGACCGCGTTGATCAGTAGTATCTTTCCCCTGCGCTCCAGCGGTTTGTTTGCCCGGCAGATTACGATACACGCCTCCATCGGCGCGTTGAAGAACAGGTTGGGGCCTAGGCCGACGACACATTCCACCAGATCGCTTTTTACCAGCTTTTCCCGCATATCTCTTTCCTCGTTGCGGAACAAGACGCCGTGCGGGAAAAGGATGGCGCAACGTCCGGTGTCCGGCTTCAGGCTCTTCAGGATGTGCTGGAAAAACGCATAGTCCGCTCGTCCCTGCGGAGGCGTGCCGAGGAAGTTGCGCCCGTATTTATCGTTTTCAAAAGCGCCGCGATCCCACTGCTTGATGGAATAGGGCGGATTGGCCAGTACCAGATCAAAGCGTTTTAATTGCCCGTTCTCAATAAATGCCGGGGCTTTCAGTGTATCGGCATTGGCTATGTCGAAATCCGCAACACCATGCAGGAACAAATTCATGCGGCCAATGGCGCTGGTAAGCTGATTGATCTCCTGGCCATAGACCTGGAGGTTGCGCCACTCTTTTCCGTGGTTTTTGAGATAGGCAATGCAGGAGATAAGCATGCCTGCACTGCCGCAGGTGGGATCGTAGACGGATTCCCCGCTCTGCGGCTGCAGCATCTCCGTCATCAGATGGACAACAGTTCGATTGGTATAGAATTCCTGTGCCGTATGACCGCTGTCATCGGCAAACTGCTTGATCAGATATTCGTAACCCTGTCCGAGCTCGTCCTCCGGGCAGTTTTCCAAGGACAGGTTCTTGGAAGAGAAGTGCTCCAGCAAATCCCGCAGAAGGCGGTCCGGCAGACGGTTTTTGTTCGTCCATGCACCGTCACCGAAGATGCCGACCATCTTTTCGCCGTTTGCCTTCTCAATCGCGCGGAAAGCCGAAACTATGGCCGCCCCTACATCCTCGGTCACCTGCCGGACGTCGTTCCAGTGGCATCCTTTCGGAATAACAAACTGGTGCAGCTCCTCTTCCGGATAGAGTACGATATCCTCACCGTATTTCTCCAGATCTTGTTTGGCCTTTTCGTCGTAAACGTCGCAGATCCGCTTGAAGAACATCAGCGGGAAGATATACTGCTTGTATGCCCCGGCGTCTATATTGGTGCGCAGAAGGACCGCCGACTGCCAAAGGTAGGATTTCAGCTCGTCCAGCGTGATACGATCAGCCATCGAGATATCCTCCCTTCTTCAGCAGTTCCATTAGCGCAGCTTCACTCTCCTGTACCTCTTTCAGCGCTTCCACAAACTCACGGCGTACCTTGGCCGAGTCGATCGGCGGTGCGGGAGACTTTTCGATATAAGTGTTGACAGAGAGTGTGTATCCTTTCTCTTTGACGGTGTTCAGATCCACGATAGCGCAAGTGTCGATCACATCTTTGTAGTCTGTCCACAGAGAATACACCCGGTCTGTATCGGCTTCCGTCATGATGTTCTTGGCGCGCTGGGCGGTGTAGATGTTGGAAGCGTCGATCATACAGATCTTCTGCCGATGTGCTAGCGGTTTGTTGTTGTTCAGGAACAGGATGCAGGCGGATACTCCGGCTCCGTAGAACAGATTGCCAACCAGCGTGATCACGCACTCCACACAGTCGGTTTCGATCATCCGCTGGCGGATCACGCCCTCTCGGCCGCCGTGGAACAAAACACCTTGCGGCATGACAACGGCACAGCGGCCCTTGCCGGGACGCATGGACTTATACATGTGTTGCAGCCACGCGAAATCAGCATTGGAGTCAGTAGGGCTGCCCCATAGATTCCGGCCCCACTGGTCGTTTTCAAAGATGTCCGCACCCCAGCGGTCAAGGCCGAAAGGAGGATTGGCCAGCACGCAGTCGAACTGCTGGAGTCGGCCGTTATGAATGAACACGGGTTTGCGGAGCGTGTCCTCCCGGACGATTTTAAATTCCTTTGCCCCGTGGAGGAACAAATTCATGCGCGCAATAGCCGAAGTGGAGAGATTCTTCTCTTGGCCGTAAATCTTGCCGTAGGAGGCCTTTGCGTCATCCATATTGCGGATAGCTTCAATCAGCATGCCTCCAGTTCCGCACGCGGGGTCATAAACAGACTCGCCGGACTTGGGCTGCAGCAGACGTACCATCAGCTTGACCACAGAACGCGGCGTGTAGAATTCGCCGGCGTTCTTTTTGCTCATGTCGGCGAACTTCTTGATCAGGTATTCATAAGCGTCACCCATCACATCGGCGGAGTAGTTGCGGTTGCCAACGGGGAGCGAAGACATGTGCTCAATCAAATCTCTGAGCCGCTCGTCATCCAGCTTGGTCTTATCTGTCCAGTTGGCATCGTCAAAAGAGGAGAACAAACCGGCCAGCGTATCCGGGTTCGCGTGTTCGATGCCCATCATCGCTTCCACGATGGCTTTGCCGACATCCTCGCTGGTTTCGCGCACATCTTTCCAGTGGCAGCCTTCGGGAATCACAAACGCATGGAGCTCATCCTCCGGGTAAAAGACGATGTCTTCGCTGTACTTCAATTCGTTGTCGACGGTTTCCTCATCGTAAACATCGGAAAGCCGCTTGAAAAACAGAATGGGGATCACGTAGGATTTGTAGTCATCCTGGTCAATGGGACCACGAAGAATATTACAGGCCTCGAAAAGATGGCTGTATAGCTGATTGGCCGTGGTCTCCCGGTCAATGATATCGGTACTGTGTTCCGCCTGTTCAGCCGCATCCATGGCGTCGAACATGGACTGCTGTCGATCCTGTGATTTAGTCTTTTCCTCCGGCGTAAAGCTCACAGGACGAAACACTTCCTTGCTGACCTCTTTCTCGACGATCATGCCGTATTTCGATTCAAAAGCATTCAGAATATCAAGCTGCGTTTTATCCAGGAAGGTCAAAGCATGCTTGCGAAGATCCGCAGGAATCCCATAGTATGCCTCCGCGATACTACCGGTGATCGCAGCAATCGTATCGCTGTCTCCGCCAATGGAAATGGCATTGCGGACAGCATCTTCAAAGTCGGTCGATTCAAAAAATGCCTCGAATGCCTGGGGAACGCTGCCTTGGCAAGTAACATCGAATGAATAAGTCGAACGAATGCTGTCCAAGGTGAAAGTGATTTTATAGTATTTGCTCTCAATATGATCCCGGATCTCCAACATGCTTTTGCCGTGTGCAGCCATATAAATCGCCGCAGACACGGCTTCCGCCGCCCTCATTCCTTCGGGATGATTGTGTGTGACTGTTGTGACCGCGCGAGCCAGAGAAATGGCTTCTTCCATCGAGGACGCTGCAAATCCACAGGGGCTCACGCGCATGGCGGCACCATTGCCGAAGCTGTTGTACGGGCGAGGATCATCTGCATAGATCCACTTATGGAACTTCCCGCCGTATCCGGCGTGAGGATACCTCCGCCCCAGCTCCTGCATACAGGAGACCGCCTGCTGATCAAGATGATCATAGTCGCCCTTGCAATTCAAGATCGCCTTCGCGACCGCAAGCGACATGATGCTGTCATCTGTTGGCCGGCATCGACCCACAGCAGTAAGTAATTCAAAGTCTTTTGATTTTATGTTGTGCCACTCAAAACGTGAGCCCGCGATATCACCGATCAAAGCTCCAAGCATCAGCAAACACCATCCTGTCGATCATCGGGAATAAAGTCCATGATTTGGTCGCTTGTCACATTGAGCGCCACGCATATGGCTCCGATTACATCGGTAGTTACATCCTTGTCGTTTGCCAGCTTGCACATCTGATAATGGCTGATGCCGGATTTGATCTCAAGATCCTTTTTCTTCATGTTCCGATCAATAAGAATATGCCACAGTTTTTTATAGGATACAGACATCTCTCTTCTCCTTTTTGGCAATTGCATTTAGAAGCATTCGAGACAGAAATTATAACTGTGACCAGTATATCAAATCGGTTTTGTTTTCTCAACATAAGTTTGAAAAATTAGACTAAAACACGACTCACTCTTCGTTGCTCTTTTTCATTTTCTCTCGCTGTCACAAAAACCGATTTTGCATTTTTGTGGCACGCGGGGGAAAATGAATACCGGCAAAAAGCGTTTCGATCTCACGCGAGCTCGTCCGCATAGAGCTTCCGCCGCAGAGACTTTGCCTCCTTCGCCTGCGTGATCGCCGCCTGCCGGCGGGTTTTGTCTTCTTTGCCGATCCGCGTCATGAGGTCGCTGACCAAATCGTAAAGCTGGTTCTGCGCGGCGATCCGCGCGGCCATCGTATCGTCCAGATAATCGGCAATGCAATTTGCCAGCATGCCGAATTCCGGGTGTGCCAGCAGCAGATTGATCACGCGATTATCCACCGCGCCGGTATACAGATTCCGTGCGGCCTCCGGCGTCAGGCCCAACTCCTCGATCGTGTAATTCTTCTTGTCGGGCACATTGGTGATGCCAAGCAGAAAGTCCGCGGACACGCCGAAGAAGCGGGCAAGCTTCAGCAGAACATCGTCCCCGACTTTTTTACAAAAAGACCGCGGGCATGATGCTTCTGAATTGAAGGTTTCATACTCGCGGTTTCAAAATAAGTGGTGGGAGAAGTTGGATTTGAACCAACGCAGGCCGAAGCCAACGGATTTACAGTCCGCCCCATTTGACCGGACTCTGGCATTCTCCCATATTGGTGGGCTCTCCAGGAATCGAACCTGGGACGCACAGATCTTCAGTCTGCCGCTCTGCCTCCTTGCGGTACCCGAAAAATGCTTCGGGCTTTCGCTGATCCTCGCATTTTTCGACCGCTGCGGGAATCACGGCTTTGCTTTTTCTGCCACCGGCAGCGCAAAGCTGTGATTCCCAACTGAGCTAAGAACCCGTGGGGTGTGAGAGCGGACTTGAACCGCCGACATCCGGTGCCACAAACCGGCGCTCTGACCAACTGAGCTACTCACACTATGAATGGTTGCAGGGGCGGGGGTTGAACCCGCTTAGGACAGCTTATGAAGCTGCTGCATTGCCGGTCTGCCACCCTGCATCGGTGCGCCCCGCTGCGCAAGCCGCCCTCCTTTTTGAGAAGGCACAAAGACCATTGTGATACGGGGCATGGTGCACGAAGTGAGACTCGAACTCACAGGCCTGATGGTGCACAGAGCAGGAGTCGAACGGCCCAGGCCGCCCTCTCTTGCCGCGAGCGGCAATTCACCTTGCCCGCGATCTCCTGATAGACAGTCAGGCGTGCTGCCGTTACGCCAATCCGGCAAAGGGCCCTCCCCGAATCGGAGCCCAGCACAGCGGGTCCGATTCGGAAAAGGAAGAAGGAGGCTGCGGATATGGAGCTTTCGCGGCACTTACTCAAACCGCGGAAGCAAAATGGAGCAGGCTTCTTCTGCCGTGGTGATCCCTGCGGGATTTGAACCCAGCATTGCCGCATTGAAAGTGCGGTGACCTATCCTGTTAGTCGAAGGGACCACGCCAGCCCAAACACTTGGGCTGGTTTTACTGTGAAAGCTGCGCTTCACAGTAAACTTATATTTTATGCGCCCGTTCCTCGCCCTTGACAGGGCAACCGGAACGGATGCGCGATATCCCCATGCGATACGAGCAATCATGCGTCGCGGCAAGGCATTCGGCGCATGGGGATTACTTCATGCGGAGATCTGGATTACTCCGCAGTCTTGAAATATCAAGATGTCATCGATCTTCACACCGAAAATCGCGGCGAGGACAACGAGGTTGTCAACGGTCGGCAATGCCGTGCCGCGCTGCCACTTGTAAATGGCCTGGGGCGTGGAGAATCCGAAAACATCCTGCACGTCCTTTACAGTCAAACCCGCGGCGATCCGCATGCGGGTGATGTTGATTCCGGTTGCGGTCATATCGATGACCGGAATTCGATTCATTTCATTTACTCTCCTATTCCGGCCGTATGGCCTATAACACAAACGATGAATAACAAAAAAAGGCCGCCTGCCTCATACAAGACAAGCGGCCCGTGAAGGTCCTGATTAGCCTATTCCGGCTGTCGCTTCACAGTTGTGTTCTCCTTCTTATATGGGCATGCCAAAGGACCATGCATCTTGTGATTAAAGCTGCACAGCAAAAGATCCTGATATTCGGATTTGAATAAAACGGAGAATTGTCTGAGGATCATTTCTTTTTCCTTTCCGGGCATAGCCCTGTTTTCTGGTATTACTATAACATCCTGTCGCTCGGAAGTAAAGAAACCCGTAGTATAATTTGCCTCTGGCGTTCATTGAAGCTGTGACAGGAACAGACTGTTTAGTTCCTCCCAGCCGTGACTTGCGTCTTCGGGCAGTTGAACGATACGCAAACGCACTTCTTCGATGCTGCTGTCGAGATAACGGTTGATACTTTCGACTTTGGGAATGGTTTTGATTTCAGGCGCATTCATCTTCAAATCAAGAAGCCGGTTGACGTCCGGCAGCAGGGCCGGGTCAAGCTCTGCCTCCACCAGTTCAGAGAAGAGCATCGGAGGCGGCGTGCCCTTGTCCAGGATCCATCTACAGGCAAGCACCGGGCGCAGCACATAAAAGTACTTTTTGGCTTTTACCATGTCACCCTTCAGGTATTCGCGGTAGTTGCTGCTGGCCATGCTGAGGTAGTGACTCAGGCCGCGCTTGGACGAGAAATACTTCTGCATCACAGCACGGAACTCATCCGCAAACGCTGTCTCGCGGTATACGATCGGCGAGGAGAACCACTCGAACAGCGTCGGGTTGGATGCGCGGAGAAGCCGCAGCGTCTTATCCAGATCCCAGCCGTTAATATCCAGTTCACCCTCGATCGGCAGCTCAATCACATCCCTGACCTTTTCCAGGCGGAGATAATCCTCCCTGGGACGGACATAGATAAAGCGCACGTCATAGTCGCTGTCCGGGGAGGCAAAGCCCCAGGCGCGGCTGCCGGATTCTACTGCCAGAAGGATCCGAACATTTTCTCTCTTTTCGATTTCATCAAGCTTGCTAAGAATCATTTCTCTCATGGGGAATTACCTCCTCCCTTAAGTATTCGCTGACCAAATCCTTTGCTTTTTCGATTGCCCGTTTATCCCGGACCGTGGGATCGTCATAGCTTTTGCTCCGGCACATGGGCAGGAACAGTGGATCTTTCCCTTTGCAAGGCGCCCGTTGTCACCGCGCGTCCAGGCCCACAGGTATTCCTGTCCTCCAATGCCATAGAGCAGCTTGCTTTTTCGCCGGATGGTCTTTTTTCTTTGACTGCGGGTATAACCGCGGCCTCTTTTCATGAATATCACTCCCTGACAGAGCGGGCAGCCTGCAGGGGGTGTCAGGATCAAATCCCTACAGGCGGCCTATCTGCCGAAGCGATATCTCTGCACAGATACTGTGAAGCACTCCAGGGCCTTTATTCATCGGATTCCTCGAAACCATTGTTTCCAAAAAGCTGGCCTATTCTTTGCACGATGACCGCAGCCTCAATAAATACACCCGTAAAATCATCTTCTGATTTATCCGTCATTTCCATGAAGACAAAGACATCTTTTCCAAACTGCTGCGCCAATTCCATTGCGTCAACAAGCGCGGTATGCTGAGCGGGAGATAATGTCGAATCTAATTCTCCCCGCAACGCATCATACGGACTGTAGGAAGCTGTCAGTCTGGTCTCGTACGTTGGGTTCTCTTTTGCCTCGTTGATCGTCATTTCAACTGATTTTGCAAAGAGATATCCCAGAATATTGCCGACTGCCGTTTTCACATCCGGCTGTGGGTCGCTTTGCAGGGCGTCCAACATCCTCTGTGCGTTGTTTTTATGCTGGGTATAGTCGTCGTCCTCTAGGATCAGCTTTTCTTCGAGGTCATAATCGAGAAAGCCGTGGAATCTGGCTCTTGTGATTATTGGCTGGGCCACGCTTTCCGGGATCTCAATGTCATCCAGCGGAGTCTTTATCCTTTCAGGCTTTTCAACACGGAACCTGTACCGGCTGTCTGTGCTGACCTTGATATGGGAAATATTACCGTCCTTGTCAACACTCAGAAAAACGATGGACTCATAATTATCTTCCTCATTGTCGGCCAGGACAATGCATTTCGTGCCAACCGGGTACTCAAGACCAGGCTCCGCAAGCTCTGTGATTTCCGCAATGTGGGCGATATAGGTGCCCTCGTGGTTTTCACGGACATAGTTGAATTGATCGATGATCGCGTCCGCTCCGGTGTAGCTGTTGCCGGACGTTTCAGTTTCGTAGACCGAATCATCCGTCAGGACGCTGCGTAAACGCTCTGCCTCGCCTTTGGTAAATGTGTACCGAAGGAGACGGAGATCATGGTCAAAGTCCTTTACAATACCGTTCTCATACTTGTTGATTGCAGCATCTGCAGAAATCATGCAGACCCCGGAAATGATCGAGCCGACTTTTATGTTTTCCCTCTGTTCCTCGGGTACTTGGTCGAAGGAATGGTCAAACTCCATCTCGCCGTATATTGTTTCCGCAAAACAGCGGATGAACGTATTCTGCTTCTGTTCACCGATTTCGAATGTGCCAACATAGAGCCGGGTGACCTTTGCTTTGAAATATACATAGGCATCATTGTCGTACTCTTTTCCTTCCTCATAGTTGTCAACCAGGTGGTTCGCCAAGAAGGGCAAAGCCATCAGTGCGCCGTCTGCAATTCCCCATTTTTCCCCTCTCTCATCGGTGGGCACCGATTTGTCATATTCCTCTTCCGTTGCGTAATAGTTCACATCGAGGCATGGCGCGACAAGCTGTAGGGTGAGCTTGTCGCCTTTGAGAAAGCTCGGGAGGACGTCTGCTGTGATGATGTCTATAGGAATCATACCTCCGTCTCCGGTGCACGGGCTCATCATTAAGATTCGTTCTGTTCTTGCGCGGTCCTTCGGTGCGAGATCGATATCGGAACAAACCATGTCCCATATCGTTTTCCCGCCGCAATGGGTATGGAAACCGGAGATCGCGAGCTGCCCATTTTCTCCTTTTTCCGAATTGGCCCAGAACTCCGCTGAGCCCACCGGCATGTAGAAATACGGGGTACCGTAGTAACCGGTGATCGCCTTGCCCTCCTGTACCGTATATCTTACAGCGCCCATTAGGGTATCTTCATCTTCTCCCAGGAATTCAAGTCCGTAACTGTCAAGCAGGTTTGCCATTTCGCCTCACCTCACACCAGATAATGCAGATTCTTTGCCGCCCGTTTTCTGAACGTCATATAAAGGGGTTTGCGTTTGCTGTATTCGTTGCCTCTGCGGTCGTCTTCGTCATCGTCATCATTGTCGATGTTGATCTTGATACCGTCCGCAGGGATCAGGATCGCGCCGCGGCTCATATCGTACCTGGCCATATGACGGTCAAAGTAAGCTGTGAGGACATAGCGGCCGTCATCATCGTACATATAGATCCGCTCCATCAGGCCATCGTCATTATAGAGATTCGTATGATAACGCAGCTGCCGAAGGCACAGCCCGCCTTCGAAATACAGGTACACGTCATATTCCTCGTTCTCTGTCGTCATGATGTTCAAATCGATAACAGCAGAGGCAAAGTCACAGCCGTTATTCAATTCAAAGGCGATAGACCTCAGGCAGTCATAGTTGAGACTGACTTTTCTGGAAAACTCAACGACTTTTTCGATTTCCCCATGCTGTTCTTCATTCAGCTTGTCATGCAGATATTCGCGGATATCGTCCGGGGAAGGGTAATCGAACCGAAAATGATAATGAAAACGACCGGGCCTGTTGACAATATAGCTGTTCAGGCCGTACAGCTCGTTGCACGTTACGATAAATAGCTTTTTTCCGCCCGTGGTACCATCGAACAAGCTCAGCAAGGCCGCCTGGTCGTCGTTATCCTTAGTGGAGCGGAACGTTTTGTCAAACTCATCGAAAAGCACGACACATTCCTGATCAATGGACTCCAGGAATCGAGCCAGGCCGGGATAGCAGGCATCCACCAGAATTACAGGATAACCCTCACGCACGGAAGCCTCGCAGATCATTTTTGCAAACAGCGATTTGCCTATGCCCTTATCGCCGCTCAAAATCACACCCATACTTCTGGGGAACTGATCAAACGATGACAGAACCTTGGACAGTTTATCTGTATGTACGCCATAGGCTTTTTCTGTCACACGGATATTGCTCCTGTGGATGAGAAAACAGCCTTCCTGCTGGTTAAAACCGATATCAAAGGTCGCTACCGGCAGTTGATCATAGCTTCTTATGCTGTCATCAAAAATGGTAAACTTTGTGCCTCGCTGAATTGCTTTCATTTTTCATCACCTGCTTTTCCCAAGCAAAATGGATTTCACAAATAATGGTGCGCTTTGCAGGACTTGAACCTGCGATCTTCGGATTATCGACCCGCTGCTCTACCAACTGAGCTAAGAGCGCGAACTATGTTCGGGTCAAATCTCCCGCCGAATTTCCCAATACCTCTCAATCCCGGGGCGTACGTCCAAAAACGAAGTATCGGCGGGAGACCTGTATCTGCCAGGCCGCCTTACCGACGCAAACGATGCGCGCCGCGCAGAATCGACAAATTCAGCAGATATACAGTAAACTTATTCCGCGGCCTTGAAGTTGTATACAGGCCGGATGCGTTCGACGATCTCGGCGGTGGGGCCGATCTCCGCAACGATCTCATCGATGGGCTTGTAGGCCATGGGAGATTCGTCAAGCGTGTCGCGCACGACACAGGACGACCAGATCCCCTCCATCTCGGCAGCGTACTCATCCATCGAGAGCTGGGCAAAGGCCTGCTTGCGGCTCATGATGCGGCCGGCGCCATGGGGAGCCGAGCAGTTCCATTCATCATTTCCCTTGCCAATGCAAATCAGGCTGCCATCACGCATGTTGATGGGGATCAGCAGCTTCTCCCCGGCTTCTGCAGAAACAGAGCCCTTGCGGAGGATCATCTTTTCCGTGTCGATATAGTTGTGGATGGTAGTAAACTCTTCAACCTTAGTCAAACCCATGCCGCGCAGGATCACGTCGGTCATGGCCTTGCGGTTGAGCACGGCGAAACGTTGAGTGATACGCATATCGTGGATATAGTCTTCAAACAGCTTCCCTTCCACATAAGCGAGATCCTTCGGGATGTTGATGGGGTGCTCTTTGCGCAGTTCGTTAATGGCACTCTGGATCTCCTGCCAGCGTCCGGCGGCGCGGTATTCGGCGATCAGCGCATCGATCTGGTGGCGGGCACCGCCCCACATGGCAAAGCGTCCCTGATCCTGGTAGTACTTGCAGACCTGGGTGCCGAGGTGACGGCTGCCGGAATGAACGACGAGGTACAGATCTCCGTTTTCTTCGCGGTCGACTTCGATGAAGTGGTTGCCGCCGCCGAGCGTGCCGATGCTGCGCTTAGCCCGCTCAATGGAAACGTAGGGTGCGCAGCGAAGCTGGTAAAGGTTGATTTCTTCGTTGTATTGGTGCTCTGTCTTGCGGATATTTTGCCCGCAGGGGATCTCCTTGCGGATGAGCACATCCAGTGCGGCAAAGTCGATCTCCTTTTCGGCAAGCCGTACAGTCTCCATGCCGCAGCCGATATCCACACCAACCATTCCGGGAACGATCTTGTCCCGGATGGTCATGGTTGTACCGATGGTACAGCCCTTCCCGGCATGGACGTCCGGCATGATTCGGATCTTGCAACCGGCAAAAGCCTCCTGGTCGCATACTGTCTTGATTTGCAGTTCAGCAGTCGGCTCCAGCGCGGGCGTATAACAAAGGGCAGTGTTGTGAAGTCCTTGTATTTCTATCATTTTTAATCATTCCTTTCAAAACGGACGCACGGCGATTCCGTTACTCAATCGGAGGCTGTGCGCCCATTCTTTTGCCTTGGGGAGTTGCCAGGCTTACGCAGCGATGGGAGCGTATCGCTCCGTGTCGATCACGCTAAGCATGAACGTATACGGATTCAGTTCGCCATCCATGACCATGGAGAAGACCCGGGGGCTACAGCCGGAGACCAGCGCAACACCATGATCATTCTCTTTCACAGGCTGCTGTTCATTCCGGCTGTCCACATTCCAGAACACAAGGTCCGGAAGCTTGTAGCCGGCCGCCGCATAGCTGGCTTTTGCGTTTTCAAAGTTCGTCATGGACGAGTTCTTGACGCAATAATCAAACTCCATGTCGGAGATGATATACAGCTTTGCGGGCATCTCTGCCTGCGGTACATGGTTTTCCACCGCCGCCTGCAGAATCAGATCGAACACCGCCTCCAGATTGGTGTTGGCGCATTCGTTGAAGGTTCTGCAGTAGCGCACCTTCTCCACAAAATCTTTTCCCTTGATCTCTACAAGCCGGGGGCTCATGGAGAAGGTAAGAAAATGGTTGTGGAATTCTCCTTTATTATGTTCTGCGAAGTAAATCGCGAGGGACTGCGCGACCGCGGCGGGCATCGGCTTGCTGCCCCAGTACATGGAGCCGGAGCCATCTGCCACAACGAGCGCGTTCTCGTCCGTGGTGAAGTCCTCCAGTTGACGCCAGGTGACGTTCAGAGACCGGCGTTCTTCATCAGAGCAATCGTAGGCGCGCTCGACGAGCTCATAGGGCATCAGCGTACCGGTGTGGAGCTTTGTCTCACCGCGGTCCACCTTCTCCATGAAAGCGCCGTAGCGGTCGCCATCGTTGCTCAGGAAGGCCTTGCGGTATTTGAACATGGCCTTGGAGGGCTGCTTGGCGTAATCAAAGGTATAATCCTTCTCACGCAGGTTATTTTCGATGATCCGGATACGCGCGCGAAGCTTCACCAGCGCCTTGCGGTAATCCCGGTCAGAGAGGCCGAAAGACTTGGCGATCATCTTCGCCTGCATGACAGTCTCCTGGTTGGAGGCGTTCACAGAGGGAAGCCACTTGCCGAGCAGGGAGACGTCTCCACTGTCTTCCAATGCGGCAAGATCCACTTGGAACTGCTCCTTCAGCAGGGCCAGAGCCTCCTTACGGCACGGGGTCTTCAACAGGACGAGCACATCATCCCAGCGGCCATACTCCGCGATAAAGGGCAGGTTTTTCACAACAGAACCCTTTTCGCTGGACGCCAGCCAGGAGAGGATGCTCCGGAACACGCGGCGCTCACCGAGGCCGCCGCGCACGTCGCGGGCGTAGAACAGGATCTTCATGGCCAGATCGGGGTTCTCCGCATACGCTTTCAGAAAGCGGTTGCGGATGGCCTGATCGTCCGCGCGGCGCAGTGCGCCAATGGTAGCGAAAAGGTCCAGGCAGTCCTTCCCACTGGTGCGATACGTGACTGCACCGTTCTCGGTATAGGTTTTGTTTGCAGTTTTCTTCAGGACTTCCAGCACGGGAAAGACCTCCTTTACAAATAATATTTACAAGGCAGTGCTCTTTCGAGCCGTTTTGATAAGGTTCAGACGTGTTGTCCTAGCCTATTCAGCATACGTAAACTTGCTGTCTGCGCCTTTCACCGATATGCGAAGAAGCTATAATCCTCATTTATTGCCGGGTCACCAACCACGGGCGTTGAGGCTTTTGGGCGCGGCGTTTTTAGCTCCTTTTGCTCACATAGCGCTGTGACCATTTACAGGGCAAGCCGGGCTTCATTTGCCCAGGGCCTATCGAAAAAACAAGGCACTAACGAAACGGGACTCGAACCCGCAATCACCGGTTATGAGCCGGCTGCTAAACCATTCAGCTATTCGAATTTGCTGTTCGTGCCTTTCAAGACACAGTTTCAAGATTCATGCGGGATTCCAACCCGCGACCTCCCGGCCCTGAACCGGGCGCTCCGCAGCTGGAGCTAATGGATCTGGAAGGATTGCTGTCTGTGTCTTTCTTTAATACTTACTCGGGTTAAACAAGATGCCGTGTTTTCATCAATCATAATGACGGTTTGAATTGCTGTTGGCATCTTTCGCAAAGCACACTCGATTTGCTCGTACGATTAGAAGTCGTATGCATTACATTGCTGTATGTGCTTTTTCATCTTGCAAGCATAAAATACCATCCGAGGAAGGTTTTTTCATGGAAAAAAAGTTGCGAACTCTCCTTTTTCAAGAAAAGTTCGCAATTTTCGGCGTTATTCTTGCCGGAGTAGCGCCGCCTGCCGCTCCAACCTCTCGCGGATCTGCGTGACCATCGTCTCCGGCTCAATCACTTTCAGTACTGGGCCGAAGGAGAGAATGCGAATCAGGATCTCCGTCTCATCCCCCTGGCGGTAGTGAAGCGTGATCCGGTAGCGCCGGTCATCAATCCTTTCCGTCTCTTTCTCGAGATCGGAGAAGTGGAGCATGGCACGTTCCAGAGCATTGCGAGAATCATAGAGATCCATGACAAGCTCTTTCTCCCGTTCACGCGGTAAACTGTATTCGTTTTCCTCCCATGGATCAAGAATGTGCACAGAGTCGATCCGGGAGAGGTTGACCGTCAGCGGCTTGTTTCTGAATCCCGTGATCAGCCGGAACTTGTCATCCTTCGAGGAGTATTCCAGTTTATAGGGAATGCAGATATAGCTCTGCCGGGTGCCCCGATGTCCGTGGAAGCGAACGCGGAGCTTGCGCTTCTCGTGCATGGCCCGTAGGATCATGCGGAAGTGCTCGATATACCGCGGGTCGGTAAAATCGTCTCCGTCCGCATAACGGTCGAAGTAGACAAATTGATCCGGGGTGAAGAGCGGCTCGACGTCCTCCAGACCCTCGTCGGACGGCGCGAAGAGGCGCACGCGGGGATCAAGCAGCAGCGCCTTGAGCCACTGCTTTTCAAGCGTCGTGAGCGGGGCATGCGGAGCATGACGCAGCGGGGTTCTGAAGTCCTCCGTCAGCAGCGGCCAGCTGCCATCCGTCAGCTTGGCAGGGATCGTGATCAGACTTTCTCCAAAGGCATTCTCAAGCACGGTGCGCGTGAGTTCCCGTTCGGTCAGCGTTCCCTCAACAGCCTTGTCGAGGATGGCGGAAACGGCTTTGAAGTAAGAACCATAGACTTCAGAGAAGATCATACTTCCTCACCTCCCCGGTACATATCACGCATACGCCGCACGTCGTCGTAGAAGCGATTCACGGCAAATTTGTTGTCGCTCTCAAAGCAGATCACGCGCCCGATGAAACTGCGCACCCAAGTCAGCATTTCGCCGGCGTCGTACACGTCCGCGACGAACTTATAGGTGTGCTCATCGATCGCTTCGATCCGCCCGTGGCGTTTTTCGCGCTCCAGACGGTCGATGATGTACCCTTCCCCGTCTGCGACATACAGCGTGAGCTCCACATGATCCACGTTGTAATCTCCGCCCGTGGAGACGCCCCAGAGATTTTCATCGAATTTGGAGGCAAAGCCCTCGTATTTCTCGTGCCGGGTTTCAACAGGTCCTGCCGTAATGGAGCGGATCGTATCAAGTCGGAAGAACATCGGCTTGCGGAACTTATAGTGGTATGCAAGGAGATATTCCCGCCCGGTCTGGGTACTGATATAGAAGCGCAGGGGATATACCCGGTGCTCATGCTCAGCATCTTTGCGGACACTGAAATTGACGATATCGATGCAGCGCTTTTCTTTCATGGCGCAAAGTGTGTCGAAAAGGATCTGCGTATCCAGCGTATGGAGCAGATAATGGTGCTTGTAGCTGAAATGCTCCGGCGCTTCCTCCTGTCGGTCGAGCAGATAGGAACCGATCACACCGAAGGGCGCTTCCTCGGAGAAAAAGGCGGCGGCATCTTCCCAGGAGGGAAGATCGACCCTGTCCTCCGCAAGGCGGTAATAGAGGAGCCGTCCGTGCTTTTCGTCCTGCAGAACGCCCAGCTCCGCGTATTCCTTCAGCTTTTTGCGCACTGTGGACTCATCGATCTCGAAGGGAGTCTCGGTATGGGAAAGGTAATCCGCCACGCCGTCCGTGATCTCATTCACGCTGCGGGCGTTCCCATCTGCGAGGTAATCCAGGATGCAGAAATGCAGCACGATATCCTTGTCGGTAAAACTCTTCGCCTTCCATGCGTTGTGCAGCGGGTTGAACGTGACGCTCCGATTGTCCACGGAAATAAAGACGTTCTTGCCCTCGGACGTATGCCGGAAGGCCATATAGCCGCCCAGCCAGCTCTCGATACGGCGGCGCTCGTCGTCGTAGCTGCGCGCACTCTTCTTCGTGTAGTCTTCGCGGCTCTTAAAACCGTACACATAGAAATCGCGCATGTAGTCACGGATTTTCTCAAAGCTCTTGATCAGTTCACTGTAGGCCATGTCTTCACCTCCTTGGTTTCTTCAAGTCTTTTTCGCCCTCAGGTCAGGAAAGAAGAAATGAACTGCGCGTATTCCTCTCGCAACGGAAGTTCCATGTCCAGCTTCAATCCGCGTCGGGTCGCAATTTCCGTCTGGCCAGTTTTCGGATTAAATCCCTGTTTCTCATATGTATCCCAGTAGACACCGATTCCGCGTTTTTGCCAGCTGGGGAGCTTGTCAAAGTTGATTCCGTTCTGAAACAGCAGCTCGTTCTTGAAAGCAACTGACTGACCCTCCAGCATCTTTGTCGCCTCAGCTACGCTCTTGCCCTTCTTGCGGAGCATCCAGTAGCAGTGCGCGTTGAGAGAATTCCTGTGGGCGTCTTCCTGACGCCAGAGAAAATAGTCCTGCACGCGCTCAGCAGTGGGCAGAGGAACCATGCGGCAGTCGAAGATCGCCTGCTGGCCAAGCTGTTGGGAGAAAGCCGCACTGGCCACTCCGGCAAGCAGAGAATTATATTTCCGCACCTTGCGGCCAAAGGTGTCTTCATTGGGATGGAACAGTAGGGAGATCTCGTCGCTTTCCGTAAAGCCGTAGATCACCCGGAAGCCGTAATTCATCAGGGCCTTTACCGTCTCGATCATCATATCCCGGAAGCGAGTATCGAAGGGCGCCTCGAACTTGCAGCTCTCCTTGGTCAGCCGGGTGAAACGGTTGCCGTCAAGGCGGGCAACAAGATAGAGCTCGGGCAGCAAAACCTGGTCGAGGGCTTGCTCATATATGCGCATCTTCGCGTCCAGATCGTCAAAATTCATTTTGCTCTCTCCATTCTGAGATCGTCATCTCTTTGCCGTCATTTGCCACGAAATAGAGTTCATCAAAGCCCTCGTCTACGCCGGGCAGTTCCAGCCTGTTTGATGTCATGGCTATGGCCTTTGCGGGGATTCTCTCTTTTCCTTTACGCAGATTATTTCTGGCGATACACTCCTGCAAACGGGACTGCATGAAATAGCCGATGACGCGGTATCCGTGCTCTTTGCTGGCGGGAATATAGCGGGCACGGTCTTCCCGCGTCGGGTTGGTATTGTCAACAACAAAATCTATGCTCTGCGCATAGCAATCTTCCAGCGCACGGTTTTCGTTATTTCTCGTCTTCAGAGTATCCAGGTTAATGCGGGTGGTCTCCGGCAGAAAGCGCCGACAAAACTCACTCTTGCCGCTGCCCTGAATACCCATCATGATATAAGCTGTTTTCATGGGCGTAACTCTTTCTCTTTTGTTCATGGCTCTATTAAGCCAAGAATACACGAAATCCACGATTATTACCAGTCATCATCCAGTATAACAGATGCGTCTTTTTGGCCCAGCGGACACGTTTCATGCCTGTTCACCCATCTTTTCGATCAGGTCATGGAAGCTTTTATCGTGCTGCGTCTGGGAGATCGCACCGTGCTCAAGGAACCCGGCAAGCAGCGCCTTCTCCCGCAGGAACAGCTGATGATTTTTCTCCTTATAGGTCAGCTTCTCCCATTCCTGGGTATTAATGGCCGTATCCATAAAGCATAAACACCTCTTCTATTGCCAAAGTGAAGATCATCTATTTTCCGGTCTGTGCTTAAAGTATAACATGGAAGGTGTCCAATAAAAAGGACTTTGGTCTGTGCCGCCCCTGCATTTACTTTTACAATTAACGAAAATGTCTCATTCGGGCGGAAAAAACTATTCCCAAAAAACGAATAAACTTCGAATTTGGGGAATAGAATTACAATTGCAATTCAGGGCAATACGCCGCCCAGCCGACGAAGCAGTCTTGCTCCGGCATGATCAGCACGCCGTCGCTCTGCCCTCGGCGGCGAACGAACAGACATTCCCATATCTCGCCCTTCCTGCAGCGTTTGCCGTAATCCTCGACGAATTGCCGGTCGGCCAGCATGTCCGTGATGAAGTTCTCGTAATCCATGGCGGTCAGCTGCACCGACGTCACGATCCGATACGGCCTCTCTTTTTCTGCCAGGTGCGGCACCATTAAATCTTTTAGCCGTCGAGGCCTCTCCACGAAGTAAGCGTAGCCCTGCAGCTCCATCTCTCTCCCCACTTCCCAGTATAGGCATTATTGCCTATAACACATTGTCATCATTATAGGCAATAATGGTGATAATGCAAGAGGAAAGTGAGGGATGCTGTTTGATCTCCTATGCCCCATTGTGGCGCACCATGGCAAGAACGGGGGCTACCACCTATACGCTGCAGGTCAAAGGTCAGATCAGCAGCTCCACGATCCGGCGCATGAAAGCCGGTGACTCCGTTTCGACAAACACACTGGACGCGCTCTGCAAGATCCTGCAATGCGATTTACAGGATATAATCGAATATCTTCCCGATAATAACACCTGACCCGGAATCATCTGTACGTTCGTACCGGTGACTCCGGGTCTTTTTTTATTCAAAATTGCAAATCTGCAATTTTTGCCTCCGAAGTTAATAGAAATACGGAGTAAAAAATGACCAATACCAGAAACGAAATCAAGGCGCAGATCATCCGCGCCTCATTCTGGGGCAAAGGGCGTCGAACTGCTACCGCCTGTGAGCGTCCCTTCTCGGTGTCCTTTGCCCATATGCAGGAGCTGCTGCGCGGCCTGCCCGACCCGCAGAAGAAAAAGGAGCTGAGCTTATGAACAGAACAGTCTTTTCAACGAGCCCTCGCCGCCCGGCGGGGGATTACTTTTTGCCCGATTCGGCAACAATTTCAAAAGAGAAAGGAGGGGTTGAGGTAAACGATGATTGAATCCACGAGAGTGATTTGTGAGGATTTTTCACCAAGATGAAGGCGAGAAATCGCAGGAATACTTTGTGTATTTCAAGATTTCGAGACAAAATCATGGCGGAAAAAGACCACAAAGCGCCGAATCGGCATTTGATCAGCGTTTACCCTGAACATGGAATTTAAGGTAAGACTGTTTCTCGGTGACGAGCTGATCGACCCGTCCGATTATGACAAGATCAGGATCAACTGTCCCGACGTGGACCGGATCGTGAACGAGATCTACGAGCGCAATGAGCGCCGCCCGCTGGCACGGGCCGAGCTGGACGCGCTGGACGACGAGCCCGACGATGAGTTGGACGAACTTCCCGCGGCGGGAAAGCCCTCGGTGCTCAAAAAGCTGGAGCGGAATCAGGCGCTTGTGAAGCAGCGGGACGCGATGCCGCCGCCCAAGAGACCGCGCCATAGAGAGCCGGTACTTTGAGCAAAGAAGCGAAAACGGTATGAGACCGTCACAGTCCCATACCGTTTTTCGCCATCCCTATATTTCGCAATTCTTACGAGAAAAAGCGCAGATTTGTTGCGAACGGAGAAAAAATATGCTAATCTACAAACCAAGGAAGGTGTACTTATGAAAAAGACAGAGAGAACCTATCACCTGAAAAACATACTCGAGCTCAAGCACAACATGAAGATCGTCATTGACGAGGCCGTGGAGCTGGACGAGGACGACAATTTCCTCATCAACGTGGGCTACCTCCGCGTGTCCACCGACCGGCAGGCGGATCTGGGCTTCGGCCTGGATATCCAGGAGGCCGATATCGTCCGCTACTGCACGGCCAACGGCTACAAAAACCTGGTGCTCTTCATCGACGACGGCTATACCGGAACCAACATGGAGCGCCCGGCCCTGCAGGAGATCATGGGCGCGATCACGGACTTCAACGCGGGCCGCACCCACATCCGCGTCAACGCTCTGGTCGTGGCGAGGATCGACCGTCTGGGCCGCTCCCTGCTGGGGACCTTGCAGTTCATCCAGGACTACATCGTCGCCGCGAAGGACAGCAAGAACAGCGCCATCAATCGCAACCGGGAGGATATCAACTTTGTCTCCGTGGCGGAAAATTACTGCCGCATCGACAAGGACAACCCCCAGGGCAAATTCCTGCTGATGCTCTTTGCCACGCTGGCGGAGTTCGACCGCGATCAGATCGTGGAAAAGCTCAAGCGCGGACGGCAGGCGCGGGTAGCCTCCGGCAAGTGGATGGGCGGCGGCAAGGTGCCCTTCGGCTACCGCTACAACAAAGAGACCTCCTCGCTGGAGATCGTGCCCGAGGAAGCGGAGGTGGTGCGGGAGATCTTCCGGCTGTACATTGAAGAGAAAATGGCGCCCCAGAAGATCGCGGAGCGTTTTCATTTCAGCGGCGACCAGGCGATCCGTCAGATCCTGATGCGCAAGTCCCTCACCGGCTGCATCATCTTCAACGGCGAAGAGTACGAGGGCAACCACGAGGCCATCATCTCCCTGGACACCTGGCAGGAGGCCCAGGAAGAGATGCAGCGGCGCGGCGTCAACCGCACAGCCTCCAACCATCTGCTTTCCGGCCTCGTTTACTGCGGCGAGTGCGGCGCGAAGATGCGCTATCAGAAATGGGGCGACAAGGGCCACAAGCTGGTCTGCTACTCTTCCCAGGAGTCCAGCAAGGTCCGCTTCGGCAAGGCGGACAGCTGCGACAGCGAACGCTTTTTGGGCAAGGACGTGGAGCAGGCCGTCATCGACGAGCTGTTCCGCCTGCAATACCTGGGCCAGCCCGACACACGGAAAACGGAAAACAGCGTCGACACCATCGCCGTGCTGCAAAAGGAGCTGACCGCCGCGCGCAAGCGTCTGAGCCGTCTGTATGATTTCGAGGACGAGGACGAGACCGACGATGTGCTCATGGAAAAGATCCTCGACGCCAAGCAGCGCATCCGGAACATCGAGGCGCAGATCCGCGACGAGGAGCGCTACTCCACCATCGAGAGGAAAAAGCAGAAGGTCAAGGGCATCCTCCGCACCCTGCAATCGACCTGGCCGGAGATGAACGACGTGCAGCGGCAGAGCACCTGCCAGCAGCTCATCGACCGGGTCATCATTTACAAGGACGGCTGCATCGACGTAAAGCTGCAGCTGAGAAAGTATCTGAAAAGTGCGGAAATCGAGCAATAACAGCTGGCTTTCGGAACGTTTACCATCTTCTCTCCATCCGATATTCGTTCCGATGATCGCCGGGGAGCTGCGGCGATTTTTGCGCGACCACAGCGCCATTCGCGTCTCCCGTTCGACACGGGACACGGCCTACAAGGTCTTGCAGGCCAAGGAGCGGCTGACCGCCGAAAGCGGGCGCGAGCCGACGGTGGAGCAGATCGCCAAGGCGCTGGACATTCCGCGGCAGGATGTCGTCTTCGCGCTGGAGGCCATCAGCGACCCCGTGTCTCTCTATGATCCCATCTATTCCGACGGCGGCGAGAGCGCAACCGTCATGGATCAGATCGGTGACAGCCGCAACACCGATGAGCACTGGCTCGAACAGATCGCCCTGGAGGAGGCCGTCAAGCGCCTGGACAGCCGGGAAAAGCATATCCTGGCCCTGCGTTTTTACGACGGACGCACCCAGATGGAGGTGGCCAAGGCCGTGGGGATCTCTCAGGCCCAGGTTTCGCGGCTTGAGAAAAACGCCATCAGCCGCATCAAGAAGGAACTGAACAGCTGATCCCGGACTGAAATGAGCGCCACCGCTTTTGCGGTGGCGCTCATTTGACCACAACATTGTCCGCGCCGACGAGCTCCTTGAGCTCCAGCACCAGGCCCTCATGGATGAGGCACGGCGCGCCGATGCGCTTCTTCTCCCGCTCACAGTAAATGATCATCTGCTGCGTGCCGGGGAACATGGTGAGGATGAGCTGAATGCGCTGCAGAACCGGGTCCTCCGCGCTGGGGAGCTTGACCCAGAGCTTGGCGTCCTTCGGCGGCGGGCTGTTCGTGCCGACGGCGTTGACGTCGGTGATGGGCCGAATGCTCTCCACCATCAGCTGCGGCTCCTTTTCATCGCGCACGGAGATGCGGCCACGCACCAGCAGCGCGGCGTTATCCTTGATGTAGGCCCCGCCGTTATCCAGCGCGCGCTGGAAGGCCATCAGCTCCATGGAGCCGGTGTCGTCCTCAAACTGGATATAGCTCATGAGGGTGTTGTTCTTGGTGGTACGGGTGCGGTAAGACTCCACCACGCCGGCCACGGTGATCATCTGATTGTCGTGGAAGCGCTGGGGGCCGTTCTCGTTGGCAAAGTCCGACATCACCGACGCCAGCGGCACCGCGCCGATGGCACGCACCGCCTCGCGGTAGCTGTCCATGGGGTGCCCGCTGAGGTAGAGGCCAGTGGTCTCCTTCTCCATGGCCATCTTCTCGGCGGGAGAAAACTCCTCCACATTCGGGATGGGGATGATGGCGGGCGCCTTCTGCCCCTCCGGATTATAGTCGCCAAAGAGGTCCAGCTGCCCGGAGATGTTATCCCGCTGCGACTGGGCGATGGAGTCCATGACCGCGCCGGCGATCTGGATCAGGGCCCGGCGCTTATAGCCCATGGAGTCAAAGGCGCCGGCCTTGATGAGGTTTTCGATGGCGCGGCGGTTGAGCTCCTTGCCGCTCATGCGGCGGCAGAAATCCTCAAAGTCCTGGAATTTTCCGTCCCGCTCGCGCTCGGCCACCAGGGACTCGATGGCGCTCCAGCCGATGCCCTTGATGGCCACCAGCCCGTAGCGGATATTGTTCCCGGCGACGGTGAAGTTGGCGCCGGATTCGTTCACGTCCGGCGGCAGGAGCTTGATGCCCATGTCCCGGCAGGCGGCAATATACTCGGCCACCTTGGTGGAGTTATCCAAAATCGACGTCAGCAGCGCCGCCATGTACTGCTGGGGATAGTGGCGCTTCATATAGGCGGTGCGGTAGACGACGATGGCGTAGCTCACCGCGTGGGCCTTGTTGAAGGCGTAGCTGGCAAAGTCCAGGATCTCGTCATAGATGGAGTTTGCAACGGCCTCGGGGATGCCGTTTGCCACCGCGCCGACAATGCCGCGGCTTAAATCCCCGTGGACGAAGGCGATGCGCTCGGCGTCGATGACCTTGTGCTTTTTCTTGGACATGGCGCGGCGGATGTTGTCCGCCTGGCCCAGGGAGAAGCCCGCCAGAGAGCGGAATATTTCGATGACCTGCTCCTGGTAGACGATGCAGCCGTAGGTGACGGCAAGGATGGGCCGCAGGCTCTCGTGCTTGTAGCGGATCTTCTCCGGGTGCTGCGACCATTCGATAAACTTGGGGATGGAGTCCATGGGACCGGGCCGGTAGAGGGCGATGATAGCGGTGATGTCCTCGATGCTCTTGGCCTTGATGCCGGTGCAGACGGCGGTCATGCCCGCGCTTTCGAGCTGGAACACACCCGACGTGTGGCCCGCGGCCAGCATGGCAAAGGTCTCCTTATCGTCCACCGGCGCGTCGGCCACGCGAAAGTCCGGCTCATTTTGCCGCACCAGCTTCTCCGCGTCGTCCAGCACCGTGAGGTTTCGCAGGCCCAGAAAGTCCATCTTCAAAAGGCCCAGCTCCTCCAGCGTCGTCATGGGGTACTGGCAGACCACGGACTCATCGTTCATGGCCAGCGGCACATACTCGTAGACGGGCCGGTCGGTAATGACGACGCCGGCGGCGTGGGTGGAGGCGTGGCGGGGCATGCCCTCGAGCGCCTTGGCCACATCGATGAGCCGGTGGAGATTGGGGTCGGTGTCGTACATCTCCTTGAGGGGCTTGGACAGGCGCAGGGCCTCATCCAGCGTCATGTTCAGCGCCATGGGCACCTGCTTGGCAACCGCGTCGGTCTCGGCGTAGCTGATGTTCAGCACCCGGCCCACATCGCGGATGGCGGCACGGGCAGCCATGGTGCCGAAGGTGACGATCTGGGCCACATGGTCGTGGCCGTAGAGACGGTTGACGTACTCAATGACCTCGCCCCTGCGGTTGACACAGAAGTCCACGTCGATATCCGGCATACTCACGCGCTCGGGATTGAGGAAGCGTTCAAAAAAGAGGGAGTATTTGATGGGGTCGACGTCGGTGATGTGCAGGCAGTAGGACACGACGCTGCCGGCGGCGCTGCCGCGGCCGGGGCCGACGGGGATGCCGTTGCGCTTGGCGTAGCCAATAAAGTCCGAGACGATGAGAAAATAGTCCACAAAGCCCATCTGGTGGATCATGTTCAGCTCATATTCCAGCTGCTTGTGGATCTCGGGCCGGTCGGCAAAGCGCTCGGCAAAGCCCTTCTCGCAGAGCTTTTGGAGGTATTCCCAGCTGTCGCTCTCCCCTGCCGGGAGCTTAAAGCGCGGCAGCTTGTAGTTGCCGAACTCGAAATTGAAGTCGCACATGGCGGCGATCTTCACGGTGTTGTCCGCGGCCTCCTGCACCTCGGGGAACAGGGCGCGCATCTCCGCCTCGCTCTTGAGATAGAACTCCTGTGTCTCAAAGCGCATGCGGTTGGGCTCGTCCACGGTCTTGCCGGTCTGGATGCACATGAGCACATCCTGATAGTAGGCGTCCTCCTTCTGGATATAGTGGGCGTCGTTGGTCAGGGCGAGGGGGATGCCCGTCTCCCGGTGGAGCCGGATCAGCCCCTCGGCGGCGCGGGCCTCGTCGGCGATGCCGTGGTTTTGAATCTCGAGGTAAAAGCCGTCCTCCCCGAAAAGTTCCCTCAGCTCCAGGGCCTTGGCCTTCGCGCCGGCGTAATCGTCGTGGATGAGCTTCTGGGGAATCTCCCCCGCCAGGCACCCCGACAGACAGATCAGGCCCTCGGCATGCTCGTGAAGCAGCGCCCAGTCGATACGCGGTTTGACGTAAAAGCCCTCCGTGAAGGCGGCGGAGACCATATAGCAGAGGTTGCGGTAGCCGGTCTCGTTTTTGCACAGAAGGATCAGGTGGCTGTATTCGTTATCCCGCCCGTGCTCCCGGTCAAAGCGGCTGCGCGGGGCGACATAGACCTCGCAGCCGATGATGGGCTTGACCCCGGCGGCCTGGCACGCCTTATAAAAAGCCACCGCGCCGTACATGACGCCATGGTCGGTCAGGGCCACGGCATCCTGCCCCAGCTCCTTGATGCGCGCGGCCAGCTTGTCCGTGCGGCAGGCGCCGTCGAGCAGGGAGTACTCGCTATGCACATGTAGGTGAACAAAGGCCATAGTTACTCCTTTGCTAAGCTCATAATCTTCTTGAGCCGATGGCTCAGACAGCTCTTGGACACCGGCGGATAGCTCAGCTGCGCAAGGTCCGCGAGACTCGCCTCGGGGTTGGTGATGCGCAGCAGGGCCGCGTCCCGCAGCGGTTCGGGCAGCGCGTCCAGCCCGCCGTAGACCTTGGCGGCGCGGCGGATGGCGGCGATCTGCTCCTGGGCGGCGGCCACCGTTTTGTCGGCATTGGCGCTGTCACAGTTGATCTGCCGGGTGACGGTATTGCGCATCTCCTTTTCCACCTTGGCGGTCATAATGTCCATGGCCGTGGCGGGGGCGCCGAGGGCAGTGAAAAAGTCCGCGATGGCATCGGCCTGCTTGAAGTACAGCAGGGCGTTGCCGGAGCGCTGGGTCTCCTTGGGCGAAAAACCCATGTCCAGCAGCAGGGAGAACGCCTCCCGGCTGACCGCGTGGTGGGGCGTCGCCAGCTCCAGGTGGTAGCGCTTTTCGGGATCGGTAACACTGCCGCCGGCGAGGAAAGCGCCCCGGACGAAAGCGGCGCGGCAGTCGTCCTCCTCCAGGACGGCGAAGTTGATATGATGGGAAAGCGCGCCGGACGGCTCCAGATCAAAGGCGCGGAAGACGGCCGCAAGCTTCTCCGGGTCGGTGACGGTAAAGCTGCGCTTGCCCGCGGTATCCGCAGGGGGCAGGGTGTCAAAGCCGACGGAGAAGGCGCGCTTGAACAGCCGCGGCAATCGGGCAGCAAAATCCGGACTCGCCGTAATGATGCGAATTTCCCGCGGGGAGAAGGTGTTGCAGTAGAGCAGCACGCCGTAGCATTCCGCCACAGCGCAGCTTTTGCGGTCGAGCCGGGTCTGACACAGCTCGGCCTTGGCCTGAGAGGAAAAGGACATGGCGCGCCTCACTTTTCGATATCGCGGTTGATGTTGACGGCGTTGATCCCCTCGGCCTTGAGGTAATCGGCCAGCGCGGAGGCGATGGCCACGCTGCGGTGGCGGCCGCCGGTGCAGCCGACGGCCACGGTCAGCGTCAGCTTGCCCTCCTCGATGTACAGCGGCAGCAGATAGTCCAGCATCTCCTGAATCTTCTCCATGAAGGTGCGGGTCTGCTGGTAGCTGAAGACGTACTCCGCCACGGGGCGGTCAAGGCCGGTCAGCTGGCGAAGCTGGTCCACATAGAAGGGGTTGGGCAGAAAGCGCACGTCGAACACCAGATCGGCATCCAGCGGCAGGCCGTACTTATAGCCGAAGGCTTCGACCGTGACGTCGATCTCCCGTTTGACGCCGTCGGCGGAAAAGAGCGAAAACAGCTTGCTTTGCAGCTGGCCCAGGGTGAGGGAGGCGCTGTTGACGATGTAGTCGGCCCGCTCCCGCACGGGGGTCAAAAGGTCGATCTCCTTATAAATAGCGTCCTCGATGGAGGTGCCGCGGGTGGCCAGCGGATGGGGCCGGCGCGACTCCTTATAGCGCCGCACCAGCGTGCGCACGTCGGCGTCCATGTACAGAATGCGGACGTTGCAGTTCATGGCCTCCAGCTCGTCGATGATCTTCAAAAGCTCGTCAAAGCTGTTCTTGGCGCGCACGTCCGTGACCAGGGCGACCTTTTCGTAGCGGCCGCCGGTCGCGATACAGAGCTCGGCAAATTTCGGCATCAGCGCCACCGGCATGTTGTCCACGCAGTAGTAGTCCAGGTCCTCCAGCACATCGGCGGCACGGCTCTTGCCCGCGCCGGACAGCCCCGTGATGATTAAAAATTCCATAGCAACCTCTTTATCTCAGTTTGGAGGGTGGAGGGTAGAGTTGAGGTATCCGCTTGGCGGATGATTATAATTGCGCCGTAGGCGCTCCATAACTCCAAACTCTAAACTCCACACTCCACACTCATTCTTCCTCCATAAGTCCCGCGCCGTAGATGCGGTGCAGCGGGACCTGGGGGCCGTGGTCTTCCAGCTTATAGTCCGGGGCCAGGATGATCATCTCCGGCTCCAGCTGCACGCCGCTGGTCTCATAGACCCGGCGGCGGATATGGATCATCAGATCATAGACATCGTGGGAAGTCGCGCCGCCGGTGTTGACCACAAAGCCCGCGTGCTTTTCCGACACCTGCGCGCCGCCGACGCTATAGCCCTTGAGTCCCGCCTGGTCGATCAGTGCGGCGGCGTAACCGTCCTTGGGACGCTTGAAGGCGCTGCCCGCCGAGGGCAGATCCAGGGGCTGCTTCTCCCGGCGCTTTTGGTTGAGCTCGCGCATCTTGGCGGCGATGGCCGCGCCGTCACCCTTCTTCGGGCGGAAAACCGCGCTGACAATGACACAGCCGGGATGGGTCTGAAAATAACTGGAGCGGTAGGCAAAGGCGCACTGCTCCGCCGTCAGCTCATAGAGGGCCTGCTCGGGCAAAAAGTAGATGACCACGCTCTCCACCACGTCCTTGAGCTCCCCGCCGTAGGCCCCGGCGTTCATCATCAGGCCGCCGCCCACGCTGCCCGGAATGCCGGAGGCAAACTCCAGCCCCTCGAGTTCGTTCTGCTGGGCGAAGGAGGCCAGGCGCGACAGCGACACGCCACTTTCGGCATAGATGGCCCCGTCGGGCAGAAGGAAAAGCTTTTGCAGCTTCTCGGTGCTGATGAGAAAGAGGTCGTTCAAGCCCTCGTCGGGGAAAAGAAGATTGGTCCCGTTGCCCAGAATGAAGGGCGCCAGCTCGTGCTTTTTCAGCAGATAGCAGATGCGCGTGAGGCTGGTGATATCCTCCGGCACGGCCAGCGCGCGGCCCGGCCCGCCAATGCGGAAGGAGCAGTGGTTGGCAAGCGGCTCGTTCTCCATGAGGCGCAGGCCCGGCAGGGCGGTTTTGATCTCCTGTATGGCTTGTTCCAGTTGTTCCATGATTGACTCCTCAATTCAAATTCGTGATTTCCGAGGACATACGCCTCGGAAATCACACTTCTCAGCCTGCAAACGTGCGCCCCATAAGGGGCGTGCGCTGCAGCAGGCTGCAAATCTCGTTGAAATGCTTGCATTTCAACGACTAGAATAGTCCAAGATCAATCGCGGCGTCATGCTCCGCAGCCAGGGTCTCGGCGGCGTTGTAGCCCATCTTCTTCTGGCGGTTGTTCATGGCCGCAAGCTCCATGATCACGGCGAGGTTGCGCCCCGGCCGCACCGGGATGGTCACCTGCGGCAGCGTCACGCCCAGAAAGCCCGTCGACTCACTGGTAAGCCCCAGACGGTCATAGGCCTTGCCCTCCTCCCAGGGCTCCATCTGCACGACAAGGTCGATATTCGACTCGGGCTTGACAGCGCCCATGCCGTAGAGGTGGCGCACGTTGATCACGCCGATGCCGCGCAGCTCCATGTAATACCGGATCAGCTCCGGCGCGGAGCCGACCAGCATGTCGCGGCTGACGCGCTTGATTTCCACGGCGTCGTCGGCGATGAGGCGGTGGCCGCGCTTAATGAGCTCCAGGGCCGTTTCGCTCTTGCCGATGCCGCTGTCGCCCATGAGCAGCAGCCCCTCGCCGTAGATCTCCACCAGCACGCCGTGCACCGTGATGCGCGGGGCCAGGTACTTTTTCAGCGAGTGGATCAGGTCCGCCTGGAACTCCGAGGTGTCCTCGTCGGTAATAAACACATTGCGCTTATACTTGCGCGCCATCTCGATGCACTCGGGGAAAGCGGGCACACCGTGACAGATCACAAGGCCCGCAATATCGTACTGCATGAAGCGCTCGAAGGTTCTGAGCCGCTCCTCGATCGAGATGGTATCGAGATACGTGCTCTCGACCCGGCCCATGATCTGGATCCGCTGGGGGTCGAAATAGTTGTAAAACCCGGTCAGCTGCATGGCGGGGCGGTTGACGTCCGCCGTGGTCACAAGGTCGGTCTCATAGGTGGGGGAGAGATTGAGGGGAGTGAGGTTGTGCTCGTCGACGATGGTCTTGAGTTTGACCGAATATTTGCTGCGCATACGCTTCACGCTTATCCTTTCGTGGTTTCTCTGTGCTATTATATTATCCGCTTTCGCCGGATTTGGCAACCACTTTTCCACGCATCCGGGCGTCCCGGAAAGATTTTTAACCGATTTGTAAAATTGTCCTTGCAATTGGCTTTTCCTTCTGCTATTATATAAAAGCTGTTTACACGGCAGCAGAACGCTAGCAAGGAGGTGCTTCAATCCATGGCAAAGTGCGAATTCTGCGACAAGGGCGTGACTTTCGGCATTAAGGTCAGCCATTCTCACAGACGGACTAACCGTAGCTGGAAGCCCAATGTGAAGCGCGTCAAGGCCATCGTGGACGGTTCTCCCAAGCATGTTTACGTCTGCACGCGCTGCCTGCGCAGCGGCAAGGTCACCCGCGCTGTGTAATTCAAAATTACCCGAAACGAGCCTGTCCGTCCGGACGGGCTCTTTTCGGCTTTGTGGGCGCCTGAAGGCGGCAAGCCGGAAAGCATTGTTCCCATCGAGGCCGCGTATCTGCAAACGGTCAGCTGCGTAAATGCGCCCCCCTATCTTTCTTTTCGTTCTTGCACGAAAAGAAAGACAGCGCCGCGCCCGGTGTAAGAAAGAAAAGGGCGCTAAACGCGCTGAACGTGGTTGCAGGGCGTAG
>JAFTGE010000049.1 GCA_017458085.1 Oscillospiraceae bacterium | reverse complement strand
GCGGGCAGAAATGGAGCGACAGGAGCTGCAGGTGGATAGATTAAGAGAAAGTTATGGATAACGAAATGATTGAAGGCTGGGAGGACGACGCCTACCAGGCCTTTGTGGAAAAGTTCAAAGCGAAGAAAACCACGGATGACTGCTATACCCCTGCAAATGTTTATGACGCTGTAGCGGACTGGGTGGCATCGGAATACGGAATTGACAGGGCACACTTCGTTCGCCCCTTCTATCCTGGAGGCGACTATGAGCGCTTCAAATACCCAGAGGGCTGCGCAGCTGTAGACAACCCGCCGTTTTCAATCCTGTCGAAAATCATCAAGTACTATTCTCAACACAGTATCCGCTTTTTCCTTTTCGCCCCAGCGCTGACGCTGTTCTCGGCGGCTACCGCAACTGATTCAACCGTGGCCTTCATCCCCTGCGGTGCAACAATTATCTATGAAAACGGAGCAGATGTTAGAACCTCGTTTGTGACGAACCTGGAGCCAGACGAGCTTCGCGTGAGAACTGCACCGAGGCTCTACCGAGCGGTGACAGCTGCAAACGAAGTCAACAGAAAAAAGCCGTTAAAAGAAAAGCCGCGCTACGAATACCCCGACCATATTATTACCGCAGCCATGGTTCAGCGCTGGTGCCACTACGGTGTGGAATATCGCTTAAGCAAAGCGGACTCGTGCTCTATAAACGCACTTGACGCCCAGAGAGCAAGCGGGAAAAGCGGCATTTTCGGGCATGGCTTTTTACTGAGCTCCTCAGCAGCAGAGGAGAGGGCTGCCGCGGAGAAGGAGGCGGTAGAAAGAGCCGCTGCAGAGAAAGCTGCGGTGACAGTGTGGGACTTGAGCGAGCGAGAAAAAGAGATTGTCTGCCTGATTGACAGAAAGAAAAAGCTCAGCTAGCCACGCATGATTTGAAAGGATCTAATCCGATGAATTGTGAACATTGCCAATATCACACGAAAGACGGGCGCTGCCTGTACATGTACGGGTGCCCATACAGAAGCAGGAGGAAACCATGAGTGAGAATGTGCTTGAGCGCATGGAGCGGATTGGAGCGGACAGAAGGATCGCCGACTTCATGGCCAAAGAGAAAATGGACTACGACTTCAAGGTGAAGTATGCAGCTGTCCGAGCCCGCGAGTTTGTACGCGAGTGTGATCTGCGAGACCTCAACTACCACGTTTCTGTCGGAGGCTTGGACAGCATCACACTGTTCCTGTTCCTGAAATCCATCGGCATCGACGCGCCAGGGATCAGCGTTTCCTACCTGGAGGATCTGAGCATCCAGAGGGTGCACAAGGCGCTCGGCATCGAGCGGCTGCTCTCCGCTGTGAAGTTCGTGGACGAGCAAGGCGTTAAGCATCGATGGCAGAAGCCGATGGTCATACAGGAGCTTGGCTTCCCTGTCCTGTCAAAAGAGATTGCCAGCAAAATCGAGACGCTGGCCAACCCGACCGATAAGAACAGGACCGTGCGGCACGCCATCGTCACCGGGGAGACCGGCGCGTATGGTGGCTTTCAGAAAAACAGCCGCATGAAAATGAGCCAGAAATGGCTGGAGAAGTTCGGCGGTTATGCCAACGAAGAAGAAGGGACAGACTACCAGATCCCACCCTTCAAGGTCTCGTCCAAATGCTGCTATTACCTCAAGGAAAAGCCGTGCGACGACTGGGCGAAAGAGCATAACAGCGTTCCGTTCCTCGGCCTTATGGCGTCCGAGGGGGGGCGGCGAGCCAAGAGCCTGCGCATTCACGGGTGCAACTACTTCGGGGCATCGACCATCAGATCCGCGCCGTTCGCCATCTTCAACCGGCAGGATCTTCTCCAGCTTGCTCTTGATCTGGATGTGCCCGTGCCGGAGATATACGGAACTATTGAGCGCAAAGAGGACGGGACACTGTACACGACAAAGGCCCAGCGCACAGGCTGCTCAATGTGCGGCTTCGGCATCCACCTGGAGAAGCGGCCGAACCGCTTTGATCAGCTGCGGGAGAGGAACCCGAAAGAGTGGGAGTTCTGGATGTTCAAGTGCTGCACCGATGAAGAGACGGGAGAGCAATATGGATGGGCGCGAGTACTGGACTATATAGGAGTGGAATGGAGGGAGCTGCCCACATGAGCGAGGACATCACCTTTTGCACAGCGGATTGCGACAACATGCGCTGCGGGAGAAACCCGAAGCACATCCGGCAGCACGACATCCCGCACAGCTTCGCGGAGATCGAAGGAACCGAGATGTGCCTCAAGTCTCCATACAAAGACCGGCGCTTGACAATCCTGGCGGAGGACTAATGCATGGCTGAAAAGAAAATCATCGACATGACGCGTGGCTCCAAAACGATCTGGTTCAACAAGAACCATCCGGCGGTTGTGTACTGCGACAAGCGGCGCGAAGACTTTGAACTTTACTTTGGTAAAGCGAGAACTTCACTTCACACCTGTCATGTCAACCCGGATATTCAATGCGACTTCACCGCCCTGCCATTCCCGGATAATACTTTTTCCCTCGTTGTGTTTGATCCTCCGCACCTAACCAAAGCAAAAGAAACGGCATGGCTCGTCAAGAAATACGGGAAGCTGGACGACAACTGGAGGCAAATGCTGCACGATGGATTTGCCGAAGGTATGCGAGTATTAAAGCCGGATGGTGTCTTGATCTTTAAGTGGTCGGAATACGACATCCCGGCGGGCGAAGTATGGAAAGCAATAGGGCGCAAGCCTCTATTCGGACATCACAGCGGAAAGAAAAGCTCAACATTTTGGGCGGCCTTTATGAAGGAGGAATAACCAATGTTTGATATTACCGATCCCTTTGGCACGGCGAGGATCAAAAGCCTTGAGTATGAGATGAAGGTCAAGACCTGCGACATGCAGGGGCAGATCGACTACTACCGGGAGCGCGCGCTGGAGTCGTCGCACGTGGCGTCCTACCTGGCGGGCCTGCTGGAGAACCAGTACAAGGATCTCCAGGAGAGCCGGAAAGCGTACAAGGAGCTGGGGCAGATGTTCACCGCCGGCGAGGAGGCACGCAAGGCGCTGGGCGAAAAGCACCGGGAAGTGAACAACCAACTGGCCGCGCTTGACCGCCGTTTCAAGGAGCTGTGCGAGAACTACGACCAGCTGGCCGAGCGCTGCGCCGCCAAGGAGCGGGAGTTGGAAGAACTGTACGCCGAGCACGAGGCGCTGGTGCGCGAGCTGCGCGACGGCCAGCGCCCCGCCGAGGAGGCGGGCGAGCCTGAGCAGGAGGCGCTGAGCGCATGATACTGAAAAACCTGGCGGCGGTATGCAACGCCCACAAGAGGATCTTTCTGTACAGCAGCGCCACGTCGGACGTGCAGTGGGCCGGAGACGGCAAGGCTTTCTATCCCCTGCATGGCGTCCCCTGGCTGGACGGCGACACGATCCAGACCATTTTCTCCGTGCCGGAGAAGCAGCGCAACAAGTTCGACATCCAGGAGCTGACGCTTCCGGGCTATCTGGATTACAAGGATGTGCCGAGCTGCGGCGAAGCCCAGCTGCGCCCGGAGGAGCTGAGCATCGGCTACGAGGACACGGTGCTCTATCCCGTGCGTACACGGCACGGCCTGATGTTCTACAACCCCATCTATCTGCGACCGCTGAACGACAAACTGGTCAAGATCGAGATGTACGAGCGGGAGAGCCCGACGGGCATGGTCTACTTCGCAGCCAAGGCGGGCACGTTCCTGGAGGCGATCATCCTGCCGGAGGACGTGAACGAGCAGAAACTGCTGGACAAGCTGCGGGATCTTACGGATGATCTGGAGACCACGCTGCACTATCAGACGGCAGCAGAGCAGGCCGAGGAGGACGCCGCGCAGATCCGCATCGACGAGGCGACCGGGGAGGTAATCGAATGAAAAAGGAAGCAGGGGGGGCGGCTCCCATGCTCGACGCCGAGGCGGCGCACATGGAGATGGTGCGCAAGGCGGCGGAGTGCAAGTACAACGACGGCGTGATCTGCGGGCTGTACCAGAAGAACCCGGAGAAGTGCGTGCGCTGCGGCTGGAACCCGAACAAGGGAAAGGAGCCGACCGCGACATGACAAACGCCGAGCTGAAACAGGCACTGTTTTCCAAGGAGCCTGTGATGCACATGGGCACGGAGTACGAGTGCGTGAGCGCGATCATCTACCGCGTCTGCAAAGGAGAGCTGTACATCACGGCAGAGCTGAGCGACCGCAGCGGCCACAGCGTGACCATCGTGCACGGCGAGAAAGTGGAGAAGGTGCCGGCATGTTCTACCTGACGGTATGCCCGAAGTGTGCGGAGCGCCTGCGGGATGTCAGCTATCTGGTCGAAGCGAGCAAGCCGCACACGGCGCGCTGCGCCCAGTGCATCCTGCCGAACATCACGACGGTGACGCAGTACGAAGTGACGCCGAAGAACCAACCGCGCCGGCGGAGCAAGCCAAGCGGACCGGCACCGCGAGACAGGCGCGCTCGCTATCGTGAGCCCTTCCGCGGCGAATCGGGGGGGCAGACTGGTGACCGAATAACGGGAGGCTGAGCTACAGCCTCCCGTCTATCCCCTGCTCTTTGAGTTTGTTGCCTGCATCTTTTCCACAAAGGTGCAGGCAAGAGACCCACAAGAGAACACCTATATAAATCATACGCGCGCACGCGCGTATGAGGGCTCGGTAAGAGCCTAAGTTTTCAACCATTCTTCTCGATTAGGAGGGACATCTCCCATGAAACAAGGTTACTGGGTAGTGCGTACATATGAGTCTGGCATCATCGGAGAGAAGACAAAGTTCTGGGTACAGGGAGAGCGGCCCTCCGGGAAGTCGAGAAGAAAAGAGAAGAGCGAGATCCGCAAGCAGGAACAGAATGAGTACTCCGCACTGAAAGCTATGGCCCGGCTGGCCAACGCAAACTTTCACCGGGACGATCTGATCCTGGGCCTGGACTACTCCGAGGAAGGTCTCCGGAAGATCACCGCCTGGGCGCAGAAGAAGCACCCGGAGTTTGACACTCTGCCCGAAGAGGAACAGCAGGACTTCATCATGGAGGCGGCCTGGCATGAAGCTGAGCTCTGCCTCCGCCGGGTAGCCAGGGAGATGAAGAAAGACGGAGGCGAGCTTCGGTATATTCTCATTACCTCCGACATGGACGGAGAGACCGGGGAGCAGGTGCGCGTGCATCATCACCTGTTCGTAGAGGCAGGCGTGCAGGAGATCTTCGTGAAGAAGTGGGAGAAGCTGGGGAAGGTGGACTGGAAGAAGATCAGCAAGCAGGCGGACTATACCCCGATCTGCGAGTACTTCCTCAAACAGGTGCGGAGGATCCCGGACGCCAAGAAGTTCCGCAGCTCGCGCAACCTCGTCCGCCCTCGCCCGAAAGACCGTGTTGTGCTGACCGACGCCGAGCTGCGCGTGCCAAGGGGCGGCAAGCTGCTGTTCCGACAGGAGTACAAGAACTGGGGCGGCACATCCTACCAGCCGCAGTACATCCGTTACATCATCCCGGAGGACAAGCGCCCTAAAGGACTAACTGCGTGTCGCAAGAACAAGGCCGCTGATCTGGGGGCGATCTGATGGCGAAGAGAAAGGACTATGAGCAGACAAAAGCAAGGTGCCCGTTCTACCGAGGGAGCAGCGCAGAGAAGCACATGATCCGCTGTGAGGGTATTGGGGAAGCGGCCAGCACCATGCTGACATATCGGAACGAAAGGCAGAGGACGAGGCAGCTGGCCGTCTTCTGCCAAGACTGCTATGCACGCTGCGAGGTCTACCGCATGATCGTGGAGAGCCGCGGCCTTGACGAATAAACGCATAACAGATATACACAAAAAGTTTACACGGAAGTACCGAGGGGGGGAGTGACATTCACTCTCCCCTTTTTGCTACGCTATACACAGACAGAACGAAAGGAGCGGGAGCGCATGGCCGGACGGAAAAAGAAATACACGCCTTTGGGATTACAGAAAGCCGTGGACAGATACTTCGACAGCATCTCCCGCGTCCGCATCCTGACGGAGCGCGTCCCAACAGGAGAGAAAGACGACAAGGGCCACGCCATTTTCGAGGAGAAAGAGATCATCAACAACCTAAACGAGCCTATGACGGTCAACGAGTTCATCATCCCGCCCACCGTCGGCGGCCTGTGCGACGCGCTGGGAATCCACCGCAGCACCTGGGCCGAGTACTGCGACGCAGAGAAGAACCCACAATTTTCCGACACGACAACGCGCGCACGGGGGCGCATGCGTGTGTATCTGGAGCAGGCCCTCCTCACCCGCAAGGACGTGAAGGGCATTATCTTCGACCTCCAAAACAACTACGGCTACGCGGACAAGAAGGAAGTGGAGCTGGGAGGCCGGGCTCAGAAGATCCTCGGAGCCGCTGCCCTTCCCCCGGAGGAGCGGGAGGAGCT
>JAFTGE010000035.1 GCA_017458085.1 Oscillospiraceae bacterium | reverse complement strand
TCCGCGGCGGCGACGAGCGCGCGCAGGCCGCGGCGGAATACTTCGCCCGGCGTGACCCGGCGCGCGCCCGCGCGCTGGAGACGGCCGCCCATCTGACGCGGGGCAGCCTTTCCCGCGCGGGGGTGGAAACGCTCTACGGAAAAAAGCTGCGGCTGTCGGCGTCGCGGATCGAGAAGTTCGCCGCCTGCCGCTTTGCCTACTTCTGCCAGTATGGACTCAAGGCCAAGCCCCATGAACCGGCGGGCTTCCAGCCGCCGGAGATGGGCACCTTTATGCATTATATTCTGGAAAACACCGTCCGTGAGGTCTACGCGCACGGCGGCTTTCGCGCCGTGGACGACGGGCAGGTGCACGAGATTACCGACCGCTGGGTGCAGCAGTACGTCCATGAAAAACTCAACGACTTCCAGGAGAAGAGCAGGCGCTTTACCTATCTCTTCCATCGCCTGCGCGAAAACGTCTACCGCATCGTGGACGATGTGGCGGAGGAGCTGCGGCGCTCGGATTTCGAGCCGCTGGATTTTGAGCTGAACTTTGCCGAGGCGCGGGATATCCCGCCCGTCTCCCTGGGCGAAGGGGAGGAGAGCCTGACCATGATCGGCGTGGCCGACCGGGTGGACGGCTGGCTCCACGAGGGCAAGCTCTACCTGCGGGTGGCTGATTACAAGACGGGGAGGAAGGAGTTTGACCTCTCGGACGTCTGGTACGGGATGAATTTGCAGATGCTGATGTATCTGTTCACGCTTTCGGAGGGGGCCGCGGCGCGCTATGGGCAGGCGCTTGTCCCGGCGGGCGTCATGTACGTTCCGGCGCGCGCGCCCATGAGCACGGCCAGACAGCGCGCGGAGATCGACGCCGTCCTCGAAAAGAGGGCCGGCCAGCTCCGGCGCAGCGGTCTGATCCTGGACGATGCGGCGCTGCAGGAGGCGTGGGAGCACGGTGCGGAGAAGCGCTATATCCCCATAAAAGTGCGTTACGGAAAGCCCACGGCCGATTCCATGGCCAGCGCTGAGCGGCTGGGACTGCTGGGGCGGAGCATCAAAAAACAGCTGCGCGGCATGGCCGGGCAGCTGCGCAGCGGCAGCATCGCCGCCGATCCCTACTACCGCAGCCAGCAGGAAAACGCCTGCCAAACCTGCGATTACTACGACGCCTGCCACTTTGCAGAGGGCGTGGGCGGCGAAAAGAGCCGGTATCTGGTCAAGCTCAGCGCCGAGGAGGTCTGGGCGAAAATGGAGGAGGCGGACGCGCATGAGTCGATTTGAACCCACACCCGCCCAGCGTGAAGCCATTGACAGCCGCGGCTGCGCGATGCTGGTTTCCGCCGGCGCGGGCAGCGGCAAGACCCGCGTGCTGACCGAGCGCGTTATGCACGCCATCTGCGACGGGGAGGCGCCTGCCGATCTGGATACCTTCCTGATCATCAGCTTTACCCGCGCCGCGGCGGGCGAGCTGCGCGGCCGCATCATGGAGGAGCTGGCCGCGCGCATCGCCGCCGACCCCGGCAACCTGCGCCTGCGGCGGCAAAACGCCCTGTGTCAGCGTGCGCAGATCGGCACGATCCACAGCTTTTGCGCCAATCTGCTGCGGGAATACTGCCAGAAGGCGGAGCTGTCGCCGGATTTTAAGATCATCGACGACGAGCGTGCCGGAGACCTGCGCGCGGCTGTTCTCGACCGGGTGCTGGAAAAGCGATATGAAAGCATGGACAACGATCCGGGTTTTCGCCTGCTGGTGGACACCGTGGGCGAGGGCCGGGACGACAGCCGCCTGAGCGGGCTGATCCTGACGCTGCATGCGCGCATGCAGTGCCACGCGCGGCCCGAGGACTGGGCGGAGGGCCAGATCCGGCAGCTGTACGCGCCGGCTGCCGACGCCGGGCAGACCCCCTGGGGCCAGGAGCTTCTGCAATGGGCAGCGGGCCAGACCGCGTTTTGGAGCGAGGAATTTGACCGCCTGATGGCGCTGATGCAGGGGGAGGAAAAAATCAGCGCGGCGTATCTGGACAGCTTCTCGCAGACGGCGGCCGCGCTGCGGGAATTGAAGCGGCGGCTGGCCCTCGGCTGGGAGAAGACGCGGGAGGCCCTGCCGGTGGATTTCCCGAAGCTGAAGACGCTGCGCGCATCCCCCGACCCGGCGCTGTCCGAGTATCTGAAGGCGCGGCGCGAGGCCTGCAAGGACAGCATGAAGAAAATCGCCGAGGCCCTTGCCGAGCCTTCCGAGGTGCTGCTGGGCGATATGGCGCAAACCGCACCGGCGATGGAGGCGCTGCTGCGCCTGACGCTGGAGTTTGACCGGGAATACGCAAAGGACAAGCGAGCCCGCGCGCTGGTGGACTACGCCGATCTGGAGCACATGACCGTGCAGCTGCTGACCGACGGGGCGGGCGCGCCCACGGAGCTGGCGCGGCAATTATCGCGGCGCTACACCGAGATCATGGTGGATGAGTATCAGGACGTCAGCCAGGTACAGGACCTGATCTTCCGGGCCGTGTCCGACGGCGGGCGCAATCTCTTCCTGGTGGGCGACGTGAAGCAGTCCATTTACCGCTTCCGCCTGGCGGACGCGGGGATTTTCAACGAAAAGTACGAGCGCTTCGCCCAGGCCGACCCGCAGGTGGCCCGGCGGGTGCTGCTGCGGGAGAACTTCCGCTCCCGGCGGGAGATCCTGAACGGAGCCAACGCCGTCTTTTCCCTGTGCATGTCCAAAACCCTGGGCGATGTGGAGTATAACGACGAGGCGGCGCTGATCTGCGGCGCGAAAAACTACGAGGGCCCGGTTCCCAAGCCCCGGCTTCTGCTGTTGGAGCTGCCGCGGAGCGCGGGCGAGGAGAGTCCGGATAAGACCGCTTTGGAGGCCGCGTTCACAGCGCGGCGCATCAAGGCCCTGGTGGAGTCCGGGGCGACGGTCACCACGCCTGCGGGGGAGCGGCCCATGGAATACGGCGACGTTGCGATCCTTCTGCGCTCGGTCAATCAGCAGGGCGGGGTCTACCGCCGGGCGCTGATGGAGGCGGGCGTACCCGTGGGCGCGGCCCAGGGCAGCGGCTTTTTCGCAACGCTTGAGGTGTCGGCGGTGCTGGCTATGCTGGCGGTGATGGACAATCCCCACAAGGACATCCCGCTGATCGCGGTGCTGCGCTCGGCGGCGCTGGGCTTTACGCCCGACGAGCTGGCCCGTATCCGCGCGGCGGACCGGGAGGCGGATTTTTACACCGCGCTGGTCAAGGCGGCCCAAACCGACGGGAAGTGCCGCGCCTTTGTCGATAAGCTGTCGGCCCTGCGTGCGGCTGCGGCTGATTTGAGCGCGGCGGAGACCGTCTGGCTCATCATCGAGGAGCTGGACATGCTGGCCCTGTGCGCGGCCATGGAGGATGGGCAGCAGCGCCGCGCCAATCTTCTGGCGCTGCTGGAGCTGGCCGAGGGCTTTGAAAGCACCGGCTATCGCGGGCTGCACCGCCTCTCGCTCTGGCTGCAGGTGCTGGCCGAAAAGGGTCAGGAGCCGGCAACGGGCGGCGGCTTTGCCTCGGCGGTGCAGATCCTGTCCATCCACAAGTCCAAGGGCCTGGAATTCCCGGTGGTCTTCCTCTGCGATACGGCCCGGCGCTTCAACGCCAGTGACCGGCAGGAGGCCGTGCTGGTGCACCCGGAGCTGGGACTCGGCCCGAAGGTCGTCGATCTGGAAAACCGGGTGCAGTACCCGTCTCTGGCCCGCGTGGCCATTGCCCGACGGCTGGAGCGGGAGGATCTGTCCGAGGAGATGCGGCTGCTGTATGTGGCGCTGACGCGGGCGAAAGAGCGCCTGTATGTAACGGCGGCCCTGAGGGAGCCGGCCAAGGCGCTGGAAAAGGTGCAGGCGGAGATTTCGGTTCCGATGCCCCCGGAGCTTCTGCTGCGCTGCGGGAGCATGGCGGCCTGGATGCTGCGGGCTGTCGCGGCCGACGGCGGGGCGAATTGGGCGCTCGAGCTGTGCGCAGCGGAGGAGAATGCCCCCGAAACGGCGGAGCGGCCGGAGAAGCCCGCCGCCGATCCGGAAACGGCGGCGGAGCTGGAGCGCAGGCTGGCCTTCCGCTATCCCCACGCCGCGGCGGTGGAGCTGCCCTCCAAGATCACAGCTACGGAGCTGAAAGGGCATTACGAGCGCGACGAGGACGCCGAGCCGCTCCTGAAACCGACGGCAACCAGCTTCCGCATGCCGGAGCTGGGGCAGGGCGAACGACCCCTGACCGCTGCCGAGCGGGGCGTGGCGACGCATCTGGTGCTGCAATACATGGACTTTTCCAAGGGCGGAAGCCGCCGGGGAATCCAGCGCGAAATCGACCGCCTGTGCGCGGCGCGTTTCCTGTCGCCCCGGGAGGCCGAGGCGGTGAACGTCGCGGCGATCGAGCGGCTGTTTGCCTCGCCGTTGGGCAGGCGCATGCTGGCCGATCCGAGCCCGCTGCGGGAGTTTCGCTTTTCGCTGCTGATGGAGGCGGACACGCTCTATCCTGACGCTGCGGCGGAGCAGCTGCTGCTGCAGGGCGTGGTGGATTGCTGCATCGAGGAGGAAGGCAAGCTCGTGGTCATCGACTATAAGACCGACAACGTGCGCACGGAGGAGCAGCTGCAAGCGCGCGCACAGCTCTACCGCGGACAGCTGATGGCCTACGCCGCGGCGCTGGAGCGGATCTTCCGCAAGCCGGTCAAGGAATGCACACTGTTCTTCCTGAGCGTGGGCAGGGCCGTAACGCTGGCGCGAGAATAAGAAAACCGTTCCCCCCGTGCAAAGTTCTTGCCGGGGGGAATATACTTGTGTTATAATCTTTACCCATTGTATAAATGCATTGATCTAGGAGTACCGACTATGAATATTCGCGCGTTTTTCGCGATCCTTCTCTGCAAGCTGCTGCGCGGGATCTCCCGCGTGCTGCACCGCGGCGGCACCGCCATGCCCGGCCGCTGGGCCCTGAAGCTGTGCCCGAACCTGCTGGAGATTCTGGCCCGGGACGTCAAAACCGTCGCCATCACCGGCACCAACGGCAAGACCACCAGCGCCCGCATGATCGAGCAGGCCTTCGCCCAGCAGGGATTGAGCTATTTTGCCAATCGCTCGGGCGCGAACCTGATCTCCGGGATCACCACGGAATTTGTGATGAACAGCAGTCTTGGCGGTAAATGCCGCAAGGAATACGCGGTCATCGAGTGCGACGAGGCCGCTGCCGTGCGCGTCTTCGGGCAGCTCAAGCCCCGCGTCATCGTGGTCACGAACCTGTTCCGCGATCAGCTCGACCGCTACGGCGAGGTGACGCATACCCTGGAAAATATCCGCAGCGGCATCTCCGGCGCGCCGGAGGCGGTGCTCTGCCTCAACGCCGACTGCTCCCTGACCGCGTCCCTGGCCGACGATCTGCCCAACCGCGCGGTCTTCTTCGGCATCAATCAGGGCGCCGTACCCTCCGGGGAAAAGAGCGAGCTGTCCGACGCAAGCCACTGCATCCGCTGCAAGCACGAATACAGCTACGACTACATCACCTACGGCCATCTGGGGGGCTTCCGCTGCCCCCACTGCGGCTATCGGCGGCATGACCCGGAATACGCCGTCACCGATGTCACTGCCCAGACCGCCGAGGGCAGCAGTATTATCCTCAGCGTACACGGCAAGCGGTATCTGGCGGAGGTGAATCTCCCGGCGCTCTACAACGTCTATAACGCAGCCGGGGCTGTCGCCGCCGTCAGCGAGATGGGGCTGGCCACCGAGTCGGCCGTCGCCGCCGTGGGCAGCTTCAAGTGCGGCTTCGGGCGCATGGAGCAGTTTGCCCTGGGCGCCGGCGGCACCAAGATGATGCTGGTCAAAAACCCCGCCGGCTGCAACCAGGTGATCGAGTTTCTGGAGAACATCAAGGAAAAGTTTGTGCTGGTCGTCTGCCTGAACGACCGCGGCGCCGACGGGACCGATATCTCCTGGATCTGGGACGCCAATTTCGAGGGCTTGACCAAGATGGCCGGGGCGCTCGAGAAGGTCATCGTCTCCGGCGACCGTGCCGCGGACATGGCGGTGCGGATCAAATACGCGGGCGTCAAGGCGGAGTTTATCGAGATCGAGCGCGACTATGAGACGCTGGTGCGCTGGATCGAGGGGCAGGACCGCCCGGTGTTTCTTATGCCCACCTATACGGCCATGCTTGAGCTGCGTGAAACCGTGATCCGTCACTGCGGCGGCGATGAATTCTGGGTCTGATGCGAGGTGATCCCATGAAGCTGAAAATCTGTCACTTATACCCCGATGTGCTCAACCTCTACGGCGACGGCGGCAATATCCGCTGCCTGACTCAGAGACTCCGGTGGCGCGGCATCGACAGCGAGGTCGTGAAAATGCCCATCGGCTCCGGGGAGAGCCTTGTCGACTGCGACCTGGTGTTCATCGGCGGCGGCCAGGACTTTGAGCAGCAGGTGCTGCTGGACGATCTGCACCGCGGCCGGGACCGGGAACTCCGCGCTGCGGTGGAAGACGGGATGACCGTCCTCGCCATCTGCGGCGGCTACCAGATGCTGGGCAACTATTACGAGACGCACGACGGACAGCGCTGTGACTTCATCGGCGCGCTCGACCTGTACACCGTGGGGGCGAAAAAACGCATGATCGGCAACTATCTGTTTCGCTGCGACGAGAGCTTGGGCGGCATGACGGTGGTCGGCTTTGAAAATCACAGCGGGAAAACCCGCCTCGGTTCCGGAGTGGCGCCGCTGGGAACGGTGATCCGCGGCTTCGGCAACAACGGCGAGGACGGCACCGAAGGCGCCCGCTACAAGAATGTGTTCGGCTGCTACTGCCACGGGCCGATGCTGCCGAAGAACCCGGCCTTTGCCGACCTGCTGCTCTCCACGGCGCTGGCGCGCAGATACGGGGCGGCGGAGCTTGCCCCCCTGGACGACGCGCTGGAGCGCATGGCCCATGATCAGATGGTCAAGAGACTGGGAGGTGACGTATGATCCGGTTTTACAACGGGCGGCTGCTCCGCTTTACGGGCGGCATGCGCCTGACCGATGAGGAGCTATGGACCGACGGCGGCGCCATCTGCTATGTGGGGCCGACGCCGGCGGCGCTGCCGGAATTCGAGCGCAGCATCGACTTGGGCGGCGATGTGGTGTTGCCGGGCTTTAAAAACGCCCACACCCACACGGCCATGACCTTCCTGCGCTCCTTTGCTGACGACATGCCGCTGAACGACTGGCTCTATCAGCAGGTTTTCCCCAACGAGGCCAAGCTCACGCCGGAGATGGTCTACATCTTTACAAGGCTGGGGATCATGGAATACCTCAGCTCCGGCATCACCGCGAGCTTTGACATGTATGTCAAAAACGACGCCTACGCCGCCGCCAATATCGACAGCGGCTTTCGCACGGTGATCTGCTCGGGGCTGAATAACTTCGACGCCGATCCCGAAAATATCGAGCGGGAGTTTCTCAAGTTCAATCAGCTGAACGAGCTGGTGGGCTATCGCTTGGGCATCCACGCCGAGTACACCACGAGCATGGAGCGCATGAAGTACATGGCGGAGCTGGCGCACAAATACAAGGCCCCCTGCTACACCCACCTCAGCGAGACCGAGAGCGAGGTGCGCGGCTGCGTGGAGCGCTGCGGCCTGACGCCGCCGCAGCTGCTGGACAGCATCGGTTTCTTCGACTACGGCGGGGGCGGCTTCCACTGCGTGTGGATGAGCGACGAGGACGTCGCGCTCTTTGCGCAAAAGGGCCTCTGGGCCGTGACCAATCCCTGCTCCAACTTGAAGCTCGCCAGCGGTATCGCCCCGGTGGACAGGCTGCTCGACGCGGGAGTGCCCATGGCCATCGGCACCGACGGCGCGGCCAGCAACAATGCCCTGGATTTCTTCCGGGAGATGTATCTGGCCAGCGTCCTGCAGAAGGTGCAAAGCGGTGACGCCGCCGCGGGCGGGGCCGACCGGGTGCTGGAAATGGCCTGCGTCGGCGGGGCCAGGGCCATTGGATTGAATGACTGCGACGATCTGGCCGTCGGCAAGCGCGCCGACCTCGTGGTCATCGACCTGAACCGGCCCAACATGCGCCCCCTGCACAACATCGCGCGCAACATCGTCTATGCCGGCTCCAAGGAGAATGTGCGCCTGACCATGGTCAACGGCCGGGTGCTCTATGAGCGGGGCGAATTCTTTATCGGCGAGGACCCGGAGAGGATCTACGCTGAGGCCGAGCGGATGGCAAAGGCGGTGCGCGGATGAGCCGGATCGACCTGCATGTGCACACCACCGGCTCCGACGGCACCTTCACCCCGCGCGAGGCGGTTGCCCTGGGCGTGGAGCGCGGCTTGAAGGCCATGGCCATCACCGACCATGACACGGTGGTCGGCCACGCCGAGGCCATCGCCGCCGCCCAGGAGCTGGGCATGGAGCTGGTGCCCGGCATCGAGATCAGCACCAAGTACGGCGGGGCCGTGCATGTGCTGGGCTATTACATCGACGCTGCCTCCGAGAGCCTGCGGCCCGTGCTGGACTGGATCGTGGAAGACCGCGACCGGCGCAACAGCAAGATGGTGGAGCTGATGCGCGCCGACGGCTTCGATGTGACCTATGAGGGGATGAAGCAGCGCTTTGGCGAGGTGATCGGACGGCCGCATTTTGCTGAGCTGTTTGTGGAGTACGGCCTGGCAAAGGACGTCAACGACGGCTTTGCCCGCTTTGTCGAGAAGGGGCAGAAGTACTACGTGCCCCGCACCATCATGCCCATCGATCAAGCGGTGGAGATCATCGTGAGCGCCGGGGGCGTGCCCGTGCTGGCCCACCCCTTCCAGTATCGGAAGAACGACGAGGAGCTGCGCGATCTGATCACCCACTGCATGGATCACGGCCTGCGCGGGATCGAGTGCCGCTATACACGCTATGATGCCGACCAGGTGCGCTATCTGGAGGGCCTTGCGGATGAGTACGGACTCATTAAGACCGGGGGCAGCGATTTCCATGGGCAGAACAAGCCCCACAACCACCTCGGCACCGGCTGGGACGGGGAGCTGAACGTCCCCTACGAATGGCTGGAAAAGCTGAAGGAGGAAGCAAAAAAGACGCGGTGACGAAAGTCACCGCGTCTTTTTTTGTGATGAACCAACGGCTCAGCCCTTGATCCAGGCGTTGGTCTGCTCGCGCAGCCAGTCGGCCCAGGCGTCGATCCCCTCGCCGGTGCGGGCGCAGATGGGGAAAATCTTCATGTTGGGGTTGCGGCGCAGGGCATATTCCCTGCACTTGTCCAGATCAAAGTCAAAGTAGGGCATGACGTCGATCTTGTTGATCAGCAGCACATCGCAGATGGAGAACATCAGGGGGTACTTGAGGGGCTTGTCGTGGCCTTCGGGAACAGAGAGGATCATGGCGTTTTTCACAGCGCCGGTGTCGAACTCCGCCGGGCAGACGAGGTTGCCGATGTTTTCAAGGATGGCCAGATCCACGTCGTCCACGCCCAGGCCCTCCAGACCCTGACGGGTCATGCCTGCGTCCAGGTGGCACATGCCGCCGGTGTGCAGCTGGATGACCTTGGCGCCGGTCTTTTCAATGGTGGCGGCGTCCACATCGGAGTCGATGTCGGCCTCCATGACGCCGATCTTAAACTCGTCCTTCAGCGCGGCGATGGTCTGCCGCAGGGTCGTGGTCTTGCCGGAGCCGGGGGAGGACATGAGGTTGAGAAGGAACGTCCGATCCTTTTTAAGCTGCTCGCGCAGCTTGTCGGCCTCACGGTCGTTGTTTTCAAAAACGCTCTGCTTGATTTCAAGAATTCGATAGCCTTCCATGGTGCACCTCTATTGTTAGATTCTGATAAAAGTTTATCGTTGGACGCAGACAGTATAACACAGCCTAGGCCAGTAAATCAAGATGCCGCCGGAGGCTTTGCTCACAGTCGGCGCGGTTCAAGGCGTAGTCGCTTCCCGCCGGACGATAGCGCAGGCGCTGATCCTGCCACAGGGAGAGGAGCAGGGCCTCCAAATCGTCCTCGGTCCCATCGGCAGCGCCGTCTGTGACCGGGGCCAGGCCCGCCGCCAGCGCCAGCTCCGCCGCGCGGCCGCCATCGGTGAGCCAGGCGAGGAAGGCGGCGTTGGCGCTTTTCGCATTGAGCGGGACAAAGCCCATCAGCTCCGCCGACCACAGGGCCCGCCCGCCCACCGGGGGCGGCGGCAGCCGGACGGCAAGGGCTTCGTCATGGATTCCCGCAAGCACGGTCGAGCTGACCGCGGCGCAGGGCAGCAGGCCCTGCCGCACATAGGCGGCGGCATCGGCGTCCAGGCGGGCAAGGCCGCCGGCGTAGGCCGCCTCCGCCAGACGGTTATAGAGGGCGCGGTAGCTTTCGTCGCGGGCATCGGCCTTTTCCAGACCGGTAAGCTCCCGGCCGAGGGAAAACATCCCCTGATACAACAGGTCTGCCCAGCTGTCGGCGCCCAGAAAGGGAACGGCGTTATCGGCGGCAGCGTCCAGCAGGGCCTCCAGACTCGAATAATCCGGAGAGGCAAGGGCGGTGTTGACCAGCAGCAGGGGCAGGCGGGCGCCGATGGGGAAGAAGGAGCCGCCCGCGATCAGAGGTGAGACGTCGGTAATCGTGTCGGCATAGGCGTTCTGAATGGAAAGCGCGGGCAATGGTGCAAGCGTGTCCATGCGTGCGGCGCGGTCGAGGGAGCAAAATAGAAGGTCGGGCTGGCCGGACGCAAAGGCGGCGCCCAGGGCTGCCTCATCGGCAAAGGCTACCGCGTCCACAACGGCGTTTGTCTCCTTTTGATAAGCGTCCAGCAGGGACGTCATGGCCGCGCGGGAGCATTCACTCTCGGCATACCAAAGCGTGAGCGTGGACTGAGGCGCGGAGGAGGAACAGCCCGCCGCCGCCGAAACGCACAGCAGCGTCATCAGCAGGGCAAGGCCGCGTTGAATTCGTTTCATAAAAGGGACTCCTTATGAGAATATCCATATCCTATCACAAGGGGCGTGCGGTTACAAGTTGCCTTTTTGACGCGGCTATGCTACAATCGCGTCAAACGGAGGAATCGAACATGCGATATAAAGCGGTGCTTTTTGATATGGACGGCACGGTGCTGGATACCCTGGGTGACCTGACCAACGCCGTCAACCACACCTTGAGGGAATTTAACATGCCGGAGCTGACGCGCGACGAGGCCGCCGCCTGCCTCGGAAACGGCGCGGCCTGGCTGATTGCCCATGCGGTTCCGGCTGGGACAAGCGAGGAGCAGACCGCCGAGGTGCTGCGGGCTTACCAGCCCTGGTACGACAGCCACTGCGCGATCCTGACCGCGCCCTATCCGGGCATCTTGCCCCTGATGGAGACGCTGAAGGAGCGAGGCGTGAAGCAGGCGGTCGTCTCCAACAAGCAGGATTCGGCGGTCAAGCTCCTGGCCGAGCGGCATTTCCCCGGTCTGCTGGACACCGCCGTGGGCGAGAGCGCCACGGTCCGGCGCAAGCCGAACCCGGACGCGGTGCTCGCGGCGCTAAAACACATGGGGCTGGAACTGGTCGACGCGGTCTATGTGGGCGATACGGAGGTCGACCTCGCCACCGCGCAAAACGCCGGGATGGACTGCGCCATCGTCGGCTGGGGCTTTCGCACGGAGGAACAGTTGCTCGCGTCCGGTGCGGCACGCGTCTTCCAAACGGCGGAGGAGCTGCTGGAGTGGCTGACAGAGGAATAAAGAGAGCAAGAGCGCTGCGTACGCGGCGCTCTTGCTCTCTTTATGCCTAGCTCCCTCCACAAACAAGTTCTGCGTTTCCCGAAATCGCTCAATCAATCGGAACGAGGATCAGATCACTGTCTGTCAGCGTCCGTGCCCAAGGGGAGTTGCTGGCAAAAATCAGTGCATCCACCTGTTTCGGCTGGAGAATCTGATGCGCGGAGTAGTCCAGCTCAAGGATCAGATTGTCGATATCGACATATTCTACCTGCATCGGATACGTGTAGATATCCGCATGCTTTGTTCCATCCTTCAGGCAGACCCCCACAAGTTGGAGATCATAATCCTCCAGCGTCTTGTAACCTTCCCAGAGTTCCGGAAGCTGAAGCGTGACCTTTGCGGAAATCGGGCTGACCTCTGCTTTGATCAGCTTGACCCCACTGTCTCCGATGTAGGTATCCGGCTGAACGGTCAATAGCTCGCTGCTGCTGCTCGGCGTCCAGACCAGCTCCCAGGGGCCTTCTACCAGCGCCTGATACTGAGCCTTGTCGCCGGTGCCGAGGTTGTTGATCACCAAACGGACCTCCTTGCCCTCGAAGGATTCCCACTTGCCGCCGGCCTTCGCCGTAAAATCAAATTCCATTGAGCCGTCCGGGGCCGTGAAGATCAGCTTGTCATTGGCATCTCTTTCCTCGACGAAGCCGCCGGTCATGCTGGGCGCGTTTTCTCCGTCGAAAGTCAGCGACCAGTCGCCAATGTCTGGGTATTGCCCCTCCGGGAGCATGAAGCCCTCGATCCGCAGGGCGATGTGAGCGGTTTCTCTGTCGATGACGGTTTGCTCCACAGAGATCGTCACGCCATTGGCGATAGCGCTGACGGTCTGGGAAGTATCGGACAGGCCGCTCAGCTCCGCCATTTCTTTTTCTTCCTCCGTGGCCGGGAGCCGCTGCTCCATGCCGCGCGACCAGTGCGTATAGATCGCGTAGGCCGTCATGCCCAGCGCAAAGATCAGTGCGACGACGGCAGCGATAGACAGCAACCTCCCCATCCGAATGGAAATGGGAGATATGCGGCGCTGCTCTCTCTGGTAGCCCAGCGCACGGCCGGTTTTCTCGATCTTATCATCGGAAATGTCTCCGATGGCTTTCATCATTCGTTCCGAGTTGTACATAAGCCCTCCATCAATAGATACGCTCTCAGCTTGCCTCTTGTCCGTTTCAGCATGGCGGCGACACCGCTGCGGCTCATGCCCAGCTTTTCCGCGATTTCCCGCTCGGTCGCCACGAACCAGTACCGGCTGATGAAGACAAGCTGTTCCTCCTCCGGGAGATTTCCGACAAAGGCGTCAATGGCGCGGCTCAGCTCCCGGTCCTCGAGCTCTTTTTCCAGATCGCAGCCGGAGGAAAGACATTCGTCCAGCTCCTCCAGCGCAAGCTCCGCTTCACCGCCGCCGCGCTTTTTCGCTGTGCGCCGCACGATCTTGGTCAGGGCAAAGTTGCGCGTGATCCGGGCGAGAAAGGGACTGAGCCGTTCCGGGCGCTTGTCCGGCATGGAGTTCCAAGCACTCATCCAGGTGTCATTGACACATTCTTCGGAATCCTCGCTGTTTTCCAAAATGTTATACGCGATGATATGGCAATAGCGCCCGTACTTCCGCTCAGTTTCCGCGATGGCCTGCTCCGAGCGCTGCCAGTATAAGTTGACGATTTCTCTGTCGTTCATACCTTGTCTCCTTTGTTAAGGGCCCTCATACTATATAAATCCAATTTCTCGCAGACTTGACACAAGAAAAAGAAAATTTTTTCTTGATTATAGCGTACAGGCATGAAAAAACAGAGCTCGCCGCTCCGATGAAGGAGAAGCGCGCTCTTGTTCTCTTTATGTGTAGTTTACCCAAGAATGATATCGCAGATGCGGTCGACGTCGTCGGCGCCCAGCCCCGCGTACAGCGGCAGGGTCAGGACGCGGTCGCCCATGTACTTGGCTACGGGGGTCAGCTCCGGATCAAAGCCCGGGCGATCCTTGTAGCAGGCAAAGGAATTGGTGATGGGATAGAAATACTTGCGGGCAATGACGCCCTGCTCGGCCAGACGGGCAAAGACCTCGTCGCGGTTATACTTGTAGCCGTCAAAAATCACGGGGAAGTAGGCGTAATTGGACTCCACCCCCGGCTGATCGCGGTTGAGCTTGATGCCCGGCACGCCGCCGAGACGGGCGCGGTATTGCTCCACCACCGCCTTGCGCTCGAGCAGCCACCGGTCCAGGTGCTTGAGATTGCACAGGCCCATGGCCGCGCAAAACTCGTTCATCTTGGCGTTGCCTCCGACAAAGGGCACCTCCTCCGGCCCGTGAATGCCGAAGTTTTTCAGGTCGCAGACCGTCTGACGCAGCGAGAAATCGGCAAAGCAGAGCGCGCCGCCCTCGACGGTGTTGAAGACCTTGGTGGCGTGGAAGGAGAACATGGAGGCGTCCCCGAAGCAGGCCGAGCTGACCCCGTCCTTTTTCACGCCGAAGGCGTGAGCCGCGTCATAGATGACCTTGAGATGATGCTTTTTCGCAATGCGGTCGATCTCGTCCACGTCGCAGAGGTTGCCGTAGACGTGGATGGGCAGGATGGCGACGGTCTTTTCGGTGATCAGCGCCTCGATCTTCCCCGCGTCGATGGTGTAGGTCTCGGGGTCAATGTCGCAGAAGACCGGGGTGCAACCGCAGCGGACAATGGCGTGGGTGGTGGAGGCAAAGGTGTAGGGGGAGGTGATGATCTCCCCGTGCAGATCCAGTGCCTCGAGAATGTTCTCCAGCGCCAGGTGGCCGTTGGTGAGCAGGACGACGTTTTCGACGCCGAGATACTCTTGCAGCGCTTTCTCCAGCCGCTGGTGCTTTTCCCCCATATTGGTCAGCCAATGGCTGTCCCAAATGCTGCGGATCTCGGCGCAGTATTCCTCAAAGGGCGGCAGAGAGGAACGGGTGACATTGATGGTTTCAGACATGGGAATCCTTCCTTCCGTAAGCCTCGCACAGGGCCCTGACAGCCGGGAGAGGCGAAAAAATCAAAAAATGAGGGGCGCTATACAAGAGCCGGGGCACGTGCCGCGACCTCTTCCTCCACCGCGATATGATACCAGCTGTCGTCGGACATATAGCGTTCCAGCGTCTGGCGGTCGGGGAAGTTCATGACCAGGGTGCCGATGGCTTTGTTCGCGCCGGAGAAGCGCTCGACCATCTCGCCGGGGATGACCCACAGGTCGATCTCGGCCACCATGGAGGCCGCCGCGGGGTCGATATTCAGCGCGTGAAAGCGGCCGGTCCGGTCGCTGTGGAGAATGATCTCGGCCCAGTGGCCCTGATAAACGGGATCTTCCATGGCGTCGACCGGCAGACCGACCGCGGCGCGCACCGCGTTTTGAACCAGCTTGACGCCGGTGGCCAGCTCCAGCACCTCGCTCAGGCGGTTGCCGCCGCCGCGGGGGGAGACCTCCATGATGTAAGCCTTGCCGTCGGCGCCCATGCGGGTTTCGATGTTATACACCGAGGTGCCGAGGCCGAGCAGCGTGATCAGCCGCTGCAGCTCGGCGCGAAGCTCGTCCTGGATGGGCGCGGGCATGGTCGAGGGCCAGGCATAGGCCGCCGGGGTATAGGGGTTTTCGGCGCCGGAGTCAAAGCGCTGCTCGTCAAAGGAGCAATAGACCAGCCGCCCGTCCACGGAAAAGCAGTCCGTGTCGGAGGAATAGCCCTGCTGCGGAATAAACTGCTCGACAATGAAAGCACCGCTGAGAGAATAATCCAGCGCGTGGTTGATGGCGCGCCGCAGCTCTCCGGCGGAGTCGACGCGGCTGACGCCCTTGCTGCCGGCGGAGTCCACAGGCTTGACGATCATGGGCCAGGGGAAGGCGGACGCGTCGGCCAGGGCAGCGGCAGGGTCGGTGTAGCTTTTGGCCCAGGGCACGTTAAAGCCGTGCTCGCGCAGGAAAGCGCGGAAGCGGCCCTTGTTTTGCAGGATAGACACGGCCTCATAGGAGCCGACGGACGGCAGACCCAGCTGCTCGGCAACATAGGCGGCGGTGACGACGCCCGGGTCACAGGCAAAGGACATGACGCCGTCAATGTGGAGCTCCCGCGCCGCGGCAAGCACGGCCTCCTTATCCACGATGCTGACGTTGCAGTATTGGTCGGACAGCTTGTGGGCGCTGTTATCGGGCAGATAGTCGCAGGTGATGACATAGAGTCCGAGGGCATGCGCCTCCCGGATGACGGGCCGCAGATAGTGTGCCCCACCGAGAAGCAGCAGTCGTTTCTGTTTATTTTTCATAGCCCTTTCTCCTCCGGTAGAGCTTTTGCAAACCGGGCAGCATGCATTTAAGGAAGTTGATGGCGCGGAATTTCAGCGGCATGGTCTTTAATATGGCGCGGTAGGGGGGCTGACGCAGCTCCCGGTCCCGGCCCTGTAAATACAGAAGATCAAAGCGCCAGCGGTCGATGTTTTTATCGGTCAGCCGGAGCAGAGACTCATCCCGCACATGGGCGCGGAAGCATTCGAGCATGGCGATGGCGCCGGAATAGAACTGGATCTTTTTTTCATACTGTCCCTTCACGCCGGCGCTCCAGGCGGCGGCGCCGCTGTTGACGCGGTAGACGGACATGAAGCGGGCCAGACACCGCACCTTCCCGTTTTCACGCAGCCACAGCGCATAGGGAAAGTCGCTGAAGCCGTGGGCGATGGCAACCTCGTAATAGTCGGGCGGGTTGGCCAGCAGATCGGTGCGGGCCAGCAGGGAGCTGGTGTGCCAGGCATTGTTCATGCCGGGGAGAATGTCGGAAAACTCCATGTCGCGGTCGGTGTCACAGGCGGCCAGCGCCTCGCTGGGACGGCCGCCGTCACAGAATAGCAATTCCGTGTTGTGCACACAGGCGGTATAGTCAGGGTGGGCCTCCAGAAAGTCCACCTGCCGCTGCAGCTTGGTAGGGTCGGTCCAGTAGTCGTCCCCTTCGCAGATGGCGGTATATTTGCCGCGCGCGTTGGGGAAGAGAACCGCATAATAGATATCGATGCCCTGGGAGAAAAGATTGCGCTCCATGTAAAAGGCGCGGATCTTGTCGGGATACTTCGCCTCATATTCGCGGATAATGTCGGCGGTGCGGTCGGTGGAGACGTCGTCGGTGACGAGGATCTCATAGGCAAAATCGGTCTGCTGATTGACCATGCCGTCCAGCGCCTGACGGATATAGTTCTCGTGATTAAAAGCGGTGCACATCACCGAGACGAGGATGGGATCGTTCATGCGCGCTCCTTTCTGCGGTGCAGCAGCTTTTTTACGATGACCAGCACATAGTCGAAGCTCTCCAGCTTCAGCAGCGCCGACGCACCGGCATAGACCGCCACGCCCAGCGGCACCTGGATCAGCAGCGTCACCGGATCGGAAAGGCCGAGCCTCTGCACCGGCCATACGCAGGCCGCCATGACCAGGCTGAGCAGGATCGCCGGGGCCATGTCCCGCAGCTGCTGCAGATAGGTGTAGTGCAGCATGCGGCGGTTCGGCCAGGCGTTGATGATCTGGGAGGCAAAGCTGGAAACCAGCAGGCCCAGCGCAATGGCATAGACGCCGTAATTCATGGTGATCACCAGCAGCAGGATGCTGACAAATTCTTTGATAATCTCAAGCTTGAGGAAAATATCACTGCGCCCCAGGGCTTTGATGGCGCTGAGGTTGGCGGTGTGCAGCGGGTAAAAGGCGTAGACCATGCAGAAGATGCGCATGTACGGCACACAGGGCAGCCACTTCTCCGTCAGCATCAGGCGGATCAGCGGCTCGGCACAGACGGCCAGGCCCGCCATCAGCGGCATCATGATGTAGGTGCTGACCTTGATGGCGCGCTTGGTCATGGCGCGCACGGCCTCCCGGCTGTCCTGCTCGGCGGAAAGCACCGGCAGCAGCACCGAGTCGATGGAATTGTTGATGTTCTCCACCAGCAGCAGGGGGTACTGGTCTGCCTTGTTATAAAAGGCGAGATCGGCCTCCGTATACCTGAGACCAACCACCAGCTGATAGAGCTTGAGGTAGACCGTGTCCAGCAGGCCGGAGACCAGGATCTTCCAGCCATAGGAGACCAGTCCCTTCAGCCGTTCCAGGGAGAAGGCGCGCTGCGGCTTCCAGCCCACGGTGAGCCAGAGGATCGCAGTGTTGACCGCCGCGTTCAGGACCTGCTGCATGACCAGGGCCCAAATGCCGAAGCCGCGGTAGGCCATGGTGATGCCGACGATGGCAGAGAAGACCGTGCCGCCAAGGGTGGAGAAGAAAAAGCGGCGAAACTGCATGGTCTTGGCGACATAGGCCTGCTGCACGTTTTTCACGCCGGAGATCACGATCGTCAGCCCCAGCACCCGGATCACCGGGACAAGGCTGGTGTCGTGGTAGAGCCGGCTGATCAGCGGAGCTGCGAAGAACAGCCCGAGATACAGCAGCAGGCAGAAGCTGACGTTGAAGTAGAAGACGGAGGAATAGTCCAGGTCGTCCGTATTCTTCTTCTGAATCAGGGCGTTGGCCATGCCGCTGTCCACAAACACGTTGAGGATGGAGGTAATGACCGTGACCAGCGCGATCCGGCCGTACAGGGCGGGGTCGAGAAGGCGCGCCAGCACGATGGACACAACGAAGGCCACCACCTGCGCGCCGCAGCGCTCCAGCAGGCGCCATATGAAATTGGTGATGACGGATTGTTTCTTGTCGTTCATGAGTCTTCTCGTTTCTCCGCCAGCTCCGTCTCGAACTGCCGATACTGCTCCAGCAGGGCGCGGCTGCGTTCCTTGGCGCGAACCGCGGGAATCCCCACATAAATGCCCCAAGGCTCGGTGCTCCGGTCAATCAGCGACATTGCCCCGACTGCGCAGCCCTCGGCCAGCGTGACCCCGGGCAGAACGGTGCAGCCGGTGCCGATGATGCAGTGGCGGCAGATGCGCACACACTGTTTCGTAACACCGGAATACTTGGCGGGGATCATGGGGTTGGTCATGTGGGCGCCGGAGTAGTCGTCGGACATGGCATAGACAGCGCCGCGGGACGAGATGGTGGTAAAATCCTCAAAGATTATCCCGGCTGTGCCGGCAAAGAGCATGACACCCGCCGCGATATGAACATAATTTCCCAGGGTGATGACCCCGCTGAGCAGGCAGAAATCATCGATGCGCACATTGTCGCCCAAGGTAATGTTCTCTGTGCCGTAAAAGCTGGCCTTGCGGCTGATCAGCACATTCTTTCCGTATGCCTTGAACCCCAAAGAGGGAAGCTCGTCGGGGGAATAAAAGCTAGTGGTCATTCGATCCTCCATCTGCCGTATCAGTCGGTAAAACCGCGGCGCCTGCGATATCTGCGGGCAAGCCCCGGCAGACAGCATTTGATCAGGTTGACAGCGCGGTACTTCAGCGGCTTGCTTTTCATGATGCGCGCGTACGGGCCACGGCGCTGTTCCCGGTCGCGGCCTTCAATATACATCAGTTCAAACTCTTTCTCAAGGATTTCCTGCTCCACAAGGGCGGCATCCTCCCCGCTCACATGCGGGAGGAAAGCGCGCAGCGTATCCCGCTCTCCGGCGACAAAACGACGCAGCTTCCGGTATTCCCGATTCTGCCCGTCAACCCCGGCGCTCCACGCCGCGGGATTGCTGCCAATTCGATAAACGCTCATCACGCGGTCAAGAAACCGGATCCGGCCGCTCACCCCCAGCAAAAGGTTGAGCGCGTAATCCAGAAAACCGTTGGCCTGCGCCACGCGGTAATAGTCCGGCGGCTCCCGGATCAGCGCGACCCTTGCCAAAAGAGAGCTGGTATGAAAGGAGTAGCTGCTGCCGGATAGGAGCGTCTTGAGCGCCACGTCTCGGTCTCCCCGCGCGGGGAGAAGCGGGCGATCGGCCCGATCAGCGTCGCAGTAGTGGAGCATCGTATTGTGTACACACGCGCTATAATCCGGATGCGCCTCCAGAAAGTCCACCTGCCGCTGGAGCTTTTCGGGGTCGGTCCAATAGTCGTCCCCTTCACAAAAGGCCGCGTATTTCCCCCTCATATTGGGGTACAGAACATCGGTGTACAGATTGCCGCCGCGGGAAAACAGATTCTCCGTGAGCAGAAAGGGCCTGACAATATCGGGGTACTTTGCCGCGTATTCGCGGATGATGGCCGCGGTGGAATCGGTGGAGGCGTCGTCGCTGACAAGGATCTCAAAGGGGAAATCCGTTTTCTGCATGAGAAAGCCGTCCAGCGCGTCGCGCAGGTATGCCTCGTGATTATAGGCGGTGCAGAGAATCGACACCAGACAAGCCTTGTTCTCCATAAAATGCCCCTTTGTCTCAAACAAATATATCCAAATTATTATATCGCTAACCGGCCTGTATTTCAACCAAAAGATGGCGAAAGCCATCGTAAGAATACGATGGCTTCAGACTGTAGACAAAGTACCCATCTGTCATTGCGAGGAGCGCAAGCGACGTGGCAATCCGTATTCCCCGAAAGCCGCATATTTCCAGCACTATACCGGAGAACGGATTCCCACGCCAGTGTTGCGACACTGGCTCGGAATGACGCTCTCTTGAGGTTAAAGCCATCGTAAGAATACGATGGCTTTCGGACGGGAAGAAATTTACTTTGCCAGCTCGCAGGCGGTCAGAGAGGCGACTTTTGCATTGTTGAGCACGAGCTTGATGTTGGACTCGAGACTGTCGCCGCCGGTCAGCTCCACGACCTTGGCCAGCAGGAAGGGCGTGGTCTCTTTGCCGTGGATGCCCTGGGCCTTGGCGTCTGCCAGCGCCTGCTCGATGGCGGCGTCGATGACGGCCTTATCCATGGCATACTCGGCGGGGATGGGATTGGTCACCAGCATGCCGCCCTTGTAGTCCATGCCGCGCTGGGCGCGGTAGATGGCGGCCAGCTCCGCCGGGGAATCCACCCGGTAGTCCACACCGAAGCCGCTCTCGCGGGTGTAGAAGGCGGGCAGCTCCTCGGTGCCGTAGCCGATGACGGGCACGCCCTTGGTCTCCAGATACTCCAGCGTCAGCCCCAGGTCCAGAATGGACTTGGCCCCCGCGCAGACGACCATGACCGGGGTCTGGGCCAGCTCCTCCAGGTCGGCGGAGATGTCCATGGTGACCTCCGCGCCGCGGTGCACGCCGCCGATGCCGCCGGTGGCGAAGATGCGGATACCGGCCATGTGGGCGATGATCATGGTGGTAGCCACGGTGGTGGCGCCGTCGGCACCCCGCGCAACCAGCGCGGGCAGATCGCGGCGGCTGGCCTTGGCCACGCCGCGGCCGGTCTTGCCGAGATATTCGATCTCCTCATGGCTCAGTCCCGCCTTGAGGCGGCCGCCGATGACGGCGATGGTGGCGGGCACAGCGCCGTTATCGCGGATGGTCTGCTCGACCAGCAGGGCGGTTTCCACATTCTTGGGGTAGGGCATACCGTGGGAGATGATGGTGCTCTCCAGCGCGACGACGGGCTTGCCGGCGTCGAGCGCCGCTTTTACTTCGGGGGAAATGTCGAGATATTGATTCATGACGGACTCCTGTAATTTGATAATATACACGCGAAACAAAGGATATGGCGAAAACCATATCCTTTGTTCAACGCAGGGAAAACGGGATTACTTGGATTTGACGAAGGGCTTGCCGTTGGCCGAGGGCACGCGGGACTTGCCGACGAAGAGGATCAGCACGATGACCGTGACCACATAGGGGATCATGGAAATCAGCTGCATGTTGACGCCGGAGGAGCCGCCCAGCACGACCTTGAGGCCCGAGCAGAACCCGAACAGCAGGCAGCCCAGCAGCGCGCCCTGGGGACGGAACTTGCCGAAGATGACCGCGGCGATGGCGATGAAGCCCTGGCCCACGATGGAGATGGGCCTGAACTGCGTGGAGATGGCCATGGTGACGCAGGCGCCGCCGAGACCGGCCAAAAAGCCCGAGATGCACACGCAGAGAAAACGCATGCGCAGCACGTTGATGCCCAGCGTCTCGCAGGCCTGGGGATGCTCGCCGCAGGCGCGCAGGCGCAGGCCGAAGCGGGTCTTGTAGAATACGAACCACACGATCAGCACCGCGAGAAACACCAGATAGGTCGAGGCGTAGTTGGCGAAGACGTTATCCATGAAGCGGCCGAAGACTGTGGCGGTGTCAAACACGCCGCGGAAGAGGCGGGGGATCTTCATGCTGGCTTCAAGGGGGATGGTGTCGGTGGAGTTGAACATGACCTTGGCGATCATGATGACGATGCCGGGGCCGAGCATGTTGATGGCGGTGCCGGCGATGGTCTGATCCGCGCCGAGATTGACCGTGGCGATGGCGTGGAGCATGCCGAAGAACGCGCCGGCCAGACCGCCGCAGAGAAAGCCGATCCAGGGGTTGCCGGTGAAGTAGGCCACGACCGTGCCGGTAAAGGCGCCGGCGGTCATCATGCCCTCAATGCCGATGTTGACGACGCCTGAGACCTCCGAAAAGCAGGAGCCGAGCGCCGCGTACAGCAGCGGGGTGGTGTAGATCAGGGTGGCGTAAAGGATGATGCCGAAATTGTTGATAAAGTTTGTCATTTCTGCTCACCCTCCTTTTCCGCGGCCGGCGCAGCCGGTTTGACGGGCGCCTTGGCCTTCTTCTTCAGATACTTGAGATTTTCAAAGATCACGGAGATGGCGATGAAGAACACCACCGTGCCGACGATGACATTGATCAGCTGCGTCGGCGCGCCCACCAGGTTGAGCTTACTGCCGCCGTACATCAGCGCGCCGTAGAAAATACCCGCGATGAACACGCCGAAGGGGTTGGAGCAGCCGATCAGGGCCACCACGATCCCGGCAAAGCCGAAGCCCTCCTGCGAGGAGAAGACGGAAATGCGGCTGCCCATGCCCATCAGCTGCAGCGCGCCGCCGAGCCCCGCCAGCGCGCCGGAGATGGCCAGCGCCGTGAGGATGGAGCGGTTGACGTGGATGCCGCCGTACTCGGCCGCGAACTTGTTGTAGCCTACCGCCTTGAGCTCATAGCCCAGGGTGGTCTTTTCGATGATGAACCAGACCAGCAGGGTCATCACGACGGCCACGAGGATGCCCCAGTTGGCCGTGGGAGCGAGGCCCAAACGGTTGATGAGGTCCTTGGAGAGGAGGGTGCTGGCGTTGGAGGAGATGTTCTTGGTTGCCTCGGCGGTGCCGTCGGAGTGGATGGCGGGGATGCCGGCGATGAAGTTGGAGAGGTAGAAGGCGATCCAGTTGAACATGATCATGGAGAGCACCTCGTTGATGCCCCACCTGGTCTTAAGAAAGCCCACGATCACACCCCAGATCGCACCGGCAGCCATGGCAGCCAGGAAGCACAGGGGGATCAGCAGCGGCTTCGGGAGGTTCCCGGCCAGGATGCCGACCACCGCCGCGGCCATGGAGCCGACGACGAACTGACCCTCGGCGCCGATGTTGAACACGCCGGTTTTGAAGGAGAAGGCCACCGACAGGCCCACCACGATATACGGGATGGCGTAGACCACCACGTAGGAAAAGCCCTTGAGACTCGTTACGCTCGAGATCAGCCGCCCGTAAGCCTCGCCCACGGACAGGCCCATGATCGCAAGGAAAATCGCCCCCACCAGAAAGCCCAGCAGAATGGACAACAGAATGTGGATAAAACGATTCTCCGAGACGAAATCCAGGAAGCTCTTTTTCTTCGTCATGCTTGCTTACCTCCTGCCATCATGAGGCCCAGATCGTTCTCGTTGGCTTCGCTGCCGGGGATGGAGGAGACGATCTGACCGTCAAAGATTACGTCGATGATATCGGAAAGGCTCATGATCTCGTCCAGCTCGAAGGACACCAGCAGCACCGCCTTGCCCTTGTTGCGCTGATCGACGATGTACTTGTGCACATACTCGATGGCGCCCACGTCCAGGCCGCGGGTGGGGTTGACGGCGATGAGCAGATCCTTGTCGTTCTGCACCTCGCGGGCGATGATGACCTTCTGCTGGTTGCCGCCGGAGAGGGTGCCCGCCGGACGCTTTTCACTGTTGCGCGGGCGGATGTCGTATTTCTCGATGGAGTCGCTTGCGTGGGAGAAGATGGGATCGCGCTTGAGGATGGCCTTCTGGGAGAAGGGCTCCTCGCCGTAGTTTTGCAGGATGAGGTTGTCCTCAATGGAGAAGTCCAGCACCAGGCCGTGCTTCTGCCGGTCGGCGGGGATGGAGCTGACGCCATGGTCAAAGCCGAAGGCGGGGGACTTGTTGAATACGTCCACACCGTTGACCAGCACCTGGCCGGACACGCCCTTGCGCAGGCCGGTGATGACCTCGACCAGCTCCGTCTGGCCGTTGCCGTCGATGCCGGCGATGCCGACGATCTCGCCCCGGCGCACCTGGAGGTTCAGGCCCTTGACGATCTCGACGCCGCGGTAGTCCTTGCAGTGCAGATCCTTGACGTCCAGCACGACCTCGCCCGGCTCCTGCGCGGGCTTGTCGACCACGAAGGTGACCTTGCGGCCGACCATCATGCTGGCCAGGTCGTTCTCGTCCACCTCGTCGACGTCCACGGTGTCGATGTACTTGCCCATGCGGATGATGGTGCAGAAGTCGGCCGACTCCTTGATCTCCTTGAGCTTGTGGGTGATGATGATAATGCTCTTGCCGTCCTTGACCAGGTTGTGCATGATGTCGATCAGCTCGACGATCTCCTGCGGGGTCAGGGAGGAGGTGGGCTCGTCCAGGATCAGGATGTCCGCGCCGCGGTAGAGGGCCTTGAGGATCTCCACACGCTGCTGCATGCCGACGGAGATGTCCTCGATCTTTGCGTCGGGGTCGATGGACAGCCCGTAGCGCTCGGAAATTTCCACCACGTTTTTGCGCGCGGTGGCCATGTCCAGCTTGACGCCTTTGGTCGGCTCGGTGCCGAGGACGATGTTTTCCGTGACGGTGAAGGGCTGGACCAGCATGAAGTGCTGGTGCACCATGCCGATGCCCGCGTCGATGGCGTCACGGGGGTTGTTCATTTCGATCTTCTTGCCGTTGACCAGAATGTCGCCGGAGGTGGGCTTGAGCAGGCCGTACAGCTGATTCATCAGCGTGGATTTGCCTGCGCCGTTTTCGCCCAGAATCGCGTGGATTTCCCCTTTGTGGACTGTGAGGTTGATGCCGTCATTGGCCACGAAATCACCGAATTTTTTGACGATGTTGCGCATCTCAATGACGGGGGTGCTCATGTCCACATATTGCTTAGACAATAGTACCGCCCCCTATATGATAGATGAATTCTCTCCTCTTTCGACCGACACGGCGCTTACGCGGCAGGGACAGGGGAACCGGCGGCGGAGCGCGGATCGGCTGCTGGCGAAATCAGATACTTTATTGTAGCATATCCGCCGCGCTTTTTCTACCTTTTCTTCCGGGAAATAAAAGAAAAAATCCCATCACCGCTTCTGCGGTGATGGGATGGGGATCAAGCGATTTACCGAATCAGCCGAGCGTGAAGGCGGGGCAGTCGGCGGTGCTGGTGGGAACAGACTTCTCACCGGCGATGATGGCAGCCTTGGCAGCCTCGACGGTCTCGAGCACGTCAGCGGGGATGTGGTCGCGGGTGGGGGCGAGGTCAACGCCGCCGTTGGACAGGTCGTACATATGCACGCCGGCAGCGAAGGTGCCGTCCTTAACGGCCTTGGAGATGTCCTGAGAGGCGACGTCAACGCGCTTCATAGCGGAGGTGATGACATGGTCGGGAGCCAGGATGGACTGGTCGGTGTCAACGCCGATGGCCCAGATGCCTTCCTCGTTGCAGGCCTCGATGACGCCCATGCCGGTGCCGCCGGCAGCGTGGTAGATCACGTCGGCGCCCTTGGTGATCATGTCCTTGGCAGCGGTGGAGCCGCCGGCGGAGTCACCGAAGGAGTTGGCGTTGTACTGGAGAACGGTGGCGTCGGGGCAAGCCTCGAGAACACCGGTGATGTAGCCGATGCCGAACAGGTTCATCGCGTCGGAAACCATGCCCTGGACATAGCCGACGGTCTTGGACTCGGTCACGGAACCGGCGACCAGGCCAACCAGGTAGGAAGCCTGCTCCTGAGCAAACATCAGGCAGGCGACGTTGGGCAGATCGATGCTGGAGTCGTCGATGATGGCGAACTTCTGCTCGGGATTGGCCTCGGCGGCCTCACGGGTGGCGTCGGCCAGCATGTAGCCCACGCAGATGACCAGGTCATAGCCCTCGTCGATGAAGGTGTTGATGTTGGTCTGGTAGTCAGCGTCGGTCTTGGACTCCAGGTAGTTGACCTCGAAGGAGCTGTCCTCAGCGGCCAGAGCCTGCAGGCCTTCCCAGGAAGTCTGGTTGAAGGACTTGTCGTTGACGCCGCCAACGTCGGTAACCATACCGATCTTGGTCTTGGCAGCGGCGGCGGGAGCGCTGGAGCTGCTGGAGCTGCTGCTGGAACCGCAGGCGGCCAGAGCAAAGACCATGCACAGAGCCAGAACGAGTGCGAGAATCTTCTTCATTTTGTTTCCTCCATAAAAATTTTATTGGAACACAAGCTGTGGGTTGGGGTTCAAGTCCTCTCACCCCATCCACATCAAAAATTATATCACGGCCTGTCCATACAAGGCAAGAACATATTTTAACAAATTTCGCTTTGCTGTGAATTTTTCTTTTGCCTGTCTGAGCAGTCAGGCCATCTTTGCGGCGGTGTCCAGGGCGATCTCGATCATCTGGTTGAAGGAGGTCTGCCGCTCGTCGGCGGAGAGGGCCTCGGGCCGGAACAGATGGTCGGAGATGGTGCAGATGCACAGCGCCCGCTTGCCGAAATACGCGGCGTTGCCGTAGAGCGCGGCGGCCTCCATCTCCACGGCCATGACGCCCATCTTCTTCAGCGTCTCGTTGCCGGTGTAGCCGGGGATGTTGTAGAAGTTATCGGAGGAGTAGATGTTGCCCACATGGTAGGGGGCCTTGTGCTCGGCCGCGGCCTCGACCGCCTTGCTCAGCAGCGTGTAGTCGGCGATGGGGGCGAAGCTACCGGGGAAGCGGAAGGCGTCGTTATAGGAAGAATTGGTGCAGGCGCCCTGGGCGATGACCACGTCCATGACCTTGATGTCGTCCTGGGCGGCGCCGGCGGAGCCGACGCGGATGATGTTCTCCACGCCGTAGCTCTCGTACAGCTCCCAGCTGTAGATGCCGATGGCGGGCATGCCCATGCCGGAGGCCATCACGGACACGGGAATGCCCTTCCAGGTGCCGGTGTGCCCCTGGACGCCGCGGACATTGTTGACCAGCACCGCGTCGGTCAGGAAGTTGTCGGCAATGTATTTGGCGCGCAGCGGGTCGCCGGGCATGAGGACGGTCTTGGCAAACTGGCCGGGTTTGGCGTTGTTATGGGGAGTCATAGGCTTACCTCCAAGTGATTTTTTCGTTCGGATCGAGTTGCTTCAATTATATAGCAGATTCCTGAAAAGTCAAATTGAAACGGGACCGCATATGTGATATACTACAAAGGATAAAGAGAAAATGGGGGGTACCCAGTTATGAACAAGGTCATGGTCATCGGCATCGCCGGCGGCACCGGCAGCGGCAAGACCACCATCACCCGTAAGCTGATTCAGGCTTTCGGGCCGGACGTCTCCGTCATCAATCACGACAACTACTATAAGGCGCACCACAACATGCCCTATGAAGAACGCGCCAAGCTCAACTACGACCACCCCAACGCCTTCGACACGGACCTGCTGGTCGAGGCCATCAAGGAGCTCAAGCGGGGCAACAGCGTCACCTGCCCGGTCTATGACTACACCATCCACGACCGGTCGAACGAGACCATCACCATCAAGCCCGCCCGCGTGATCATCGTCGAGGGCATCCTGATTTTTGAAAACCGTGAGCTGTGCGAGCAGATGGACATTAAGATCTATGTGGACGCCGACGCCGACGTGCGCATTCTCCGCCGCATCGTGCGCGACGTGCGTGACCGCGGCCGCAGTCTTGACAGCGTCATCAACCAGTACCTGAACACCGTCAAGCCCATGCACGAGCAGTTTGTCGAGCCCAGCAAGCGCAACGCCGACATCATCGTGCCCCAGGGCGGCCACAACAAGGTCGCGCTGGAGATGGTGATGGAGCGGGTGCGCGCCCATTTGGAGAGAAACGAGGAAGACCATGGCTAAGCTTTATTTCAAATACGGGGCCATGGGTTCCTCCAAGTCCGCCCAGGCGCTGATCACCAAATTCAACTATGAGGAGCTGGGCATGACCGTCTGGCTCATCAAGCCCAGCACCGACACCCGCGACGGGGCCGACATCATCAAAAGCCGCATCGGGCTTGAGGCTACGGCCCGGGTCATTACGCCCGAGGACGACATCATCGCCGCCTACCGCGCCGCCGGGAAACACGACGTCATTATTGCCGACGAGGCCCAGTTTTTCACCCCCGCGCAGATCGACCAGCTGCGCACCCTGGTGGATGAGGACGACCTGCCGGTTTTGTGCTTCGGCCTGCGTACCGACTTTCTGACCCATTTCTTCCCCGGCGCGCAGCGGCTGATGGAGCTGGCCGACTCGCTGACGGAGATCAAGACCGTCTGTGCCTGCGGCCGCAAGGCCACCGTCAACGCCCGCATCGACGAAACCGGCCGCATCATCACCCAGGGCAGCCAGGTCTTGATCGGCGGAAACGACAGCTATGTTGCCATGTGCCACAAGTGCTGGAAGGAAAAAATCAAGCAGCAGGAAACGGATTGCGACACCGGTGCGCGCACCGGTTGGCAATGACAGGGTTGGAAAGGAGTTCCTCCCATGCTCGACCAAATCACCGTCAACGAACACAGCAGCATCCGCATCGGCGGCAAGGCCGTGGTCTATGTCGACCCCTTCCACCTGCGGGAGGAACGGCATGACGCGGACGTCATCCTCTTTACCCACCCGCACTATGACCACTTTTCGCCGGAGGATTTTGTCAAGGCGGCCAACGAGCATACCCACTTCGTATGCCCCGACTCTATGAAGCGCGAGGTCATGGCCGCCGGCATCCCGGCCGAGCGCCTGACCGCGATGGAGGCGGAGGAAAACCTCGGCATCTGCGGCATTGAGATCGAGGCCGTGCCCGCATATAACACGAATAAGAAGTTCCACCCGCGGGCCAAGGGCTGGCTCGGCTATGTGCTGGAAATCGGGCGGGATATGATCTATATCGCCGGGGACACCGACGATATCCCCGAGGGTCGGGCCGTGGACTGCACCATCGCCATGGTGCCCATCGGCGGCACCTACACCATGACCGCCGCGGAAGCCGCCGCCTTTGTCAACGCCATGCACCCGCCGGCGGTGATCCCCACCCATTACGGCAGCATCGTGGGCGAGCGCGCCGATGCCGCGGTGTTCGCCGCGCATCTGGACGAGGATATTGCGCTGTGCGTCAAAATACAATGAACAGGGAAGGTGTTCCCGATGAGCGAACTGGAAAAACGGACCTGGGCTGAGGTCAATCTCGATAACATCCGCCACAACTACCGCGCCATCCGAAACAGTCTCCCGGCCGGCTGCCGCTTTCTGGGCGTGGTCAAGGCCAACGCCTACGGCCACGGCGCGCTGGAGGTGGCAAAGGTCCTGGAGGAATGCGGGGCGGACTACCTCGCGGTCTCGTGCCTGGATGAGGCGATGGAGCTGCGCGACGGCGGCATCAGCATGCCGGTGCTGATCCTGGGGCACACCCCCTGCGAGTACACGCGCATGCTGGTGGAAAACGACATCACCCAGACCATCACGTGCCTTGCCAAGGCGGTGGAATTTTCCGAGGAGGCCGCCCGGCTCGGAAAAGAACTGAAGGTCCATATCGCGCTGGACACGGGCATGTCCCGCCTGGGCGTGCTGTGTATGGACGACCGCTTTGACGGCGGCGTGGAGAATATCATCCGCGCCTGTAAGATGCCGGGGCTGAAGCCCGAAGGGGTGTTCACCCACTTTGCCGTCTCCGACACGGAGGGCGCGGACAATGAGCGCTATACACGCGAGCAGTTCCGCCTGTTCTGCGAGGTGATCGACGAGGTCAGGGCCAAGGGCGGCGTGGACTTTCAGATCCGCCACTGCGCCAACAGCGGCGCCGTGGTCAACTATCCCGAAATGTGCCTGGACATGGTGCGGCCCGGCCTGCTGCTCTACGGCTACGGCGACCCGGAAAACCGCCTGGGCCTCAAGCCCTGTCTGCGCTTTGTGTCCAAGGTCACCACCATCAAGCATTACGCTCCCGGCACCGACGTCAGCTACGGCCGCCGCTACACCACCGACCGGGTCACGCGCATGGGCGTGCTGGGGGTGGGCTACGCCGACGGGCTGCCCCGCCTGGCGTCCAATCAATGCTCCTTCGCCGTGGCGGGCGGCCTTGCCCCGCAGCGGGGGACCATCTGCATGGACATGTGCATGATCGACCTGACCGATCTGCCCGCGGCCGCCGTCGGCAGCGAGGTGGAGATCTTCGGCCCGGTCAATCCCATCGAGACCGTCGCTTCCGCGGCAAAGACCATCCCCTACGAGCTGCTGTGCGCGCTCTCAAAACGCGTGCCGCGGGTGTACAAAAAGTTTTAGTTTTGGAGGATTTTCGGATGAAAATCGTTGTATTGGGCGGCGGCATCAGCACCGAGCGTGAGGTTTCCCTCGTGACCAGCGCCTCGGTCTGCCGGGCGCTGCGCAGTCTGGGCCACAAGGCCATTTTTGTGGATATGTACCTGGGGCTGGAGGATTACGACGGCCCCCTGGCCGAGGCCTTTGACGCGCCGGACGGCTTTCTGAGCGAGGCCAGTGTCGAGAAGGTCGCCCCCGATCTGGAGGCGGTCAAGGCCGCGCGTAAGATGAAGGGTCCCAGCCATCTGGGCAGGAACGTACTGGAAATCTGCCAGCTTGCTGACTGCGTGTTCCTGGGCCTGCACGGGGCTGACGGCGAGGACGGCAGGATCCAGGCGGCGCTTGAGCTGCTGGGCGTGCCCTACACCGGCTCCGATCCGCTCAGCAGCGCCATGGCCATGGATAAGGCCGTGGCCAAGCGCATCATGGAGTCCGCCGGGGTGCGCACCCCGGCCTGGCGGGAGCTGACGTATACGGCGGCGGACATCCCGCGTCTGGCGGAGGAGCTGCCGGTTCCCTGCGCGGTGAAGGTGGTCAACGGCGGCTCCTCCATCGGGGTGGTCCTGCCGGATACAAGAGAGGAGCTGGCCGAGGCCCTGCGCGAGCTGGAGCCCTTCCACAGCCGCGTGGTGGTGGAGGAGAAGATCGCCGGGCGCGAGCTGACCCAGCCCATCCTGGACGACCATTATATGAGCGCCATCGAGATCGTGCCGCCCGAGGGCATGACCTTCGACTATGTCGCCAAGTACCAGAGCGGCGACGAGGGCGCGCGGGAGATCTGCCCCGCGCCGATCACCGCAGCCGAGCAGAAGCTGCTGGGCGAGACGGCGCTGAAGCTCCACCGGGCGCTGGGCCTGGCGGTCTATTCCCGCGCCGACTTCATCCTCGACACCGAGGGGCGGTCCTGGTGCCTGGAGGTCAACACCCTGCCGGGCATGACGCCGAACTCCCTGATCCCCAAGGCCGCCGCCGTGGAGGGCCTGAGCTACGCCGAGCTGTGCGAAAAGATCGTGGAGCTGTCGCTGGAAGCGAGAAAGAAGTCCGTGTCAAGATAAAGCACCTTGTGAGAGGAGAATGTTTATGTCCAATATCGCCCTGTGCGCGGCCTGCCTGATCATCGCCGCCCTGTTCCTGGCCGAGGAGAAGCGGGAGAATTACACCACCGCCGTGTTTCTCAAGGCGCTGGCTTCGCTGAGCTTTGTGATCCTGGGTTTCCTGGCCCGGCCCGACTATTACCGCGGCTCCCTGCCGAAGCTGCTGATCGCCGGACTCTGCTTCGGCTGCGCCGCCGATGTGCTGCTGAACCTGCGCCATGTGCTCAAAAAGCAGGGGAAGCTCATCTTCCTGGTGGGCATTCTGGTGTTCCTGTGCGGGCATATCCTGTACCTGGCCGCGGTGCTGCCCCTGTCGGCCAACTGGATCGTCTGCGTGCTTGCGGGCCTTGTGCTGACGGCGCTGTTGATGAAGTGGATCTTCTCCCGCATCACCGCAGAAAAGGCGTTTAAAATCTTCGGCGTGGTCTATATCGGCGCCATCGTCGTGCTCAACTGCGTGGCCGTCGGCAATCTCATCGCCGCGCCCGGAGCCTTTACGGAGCTTTTCGCCGCGGGCGCCCTGCTGTTTCTGGTCAGCGACATCGTGCTGATCCTCAACACCTTCGGGCCGAAGGAAAGGTTCAGCCTGCGTGTGACCAATATCGCGCTGTACTATGTGGGCCAGCTGCTCATCGCGCTGAGCCTGCTGTACGTGTGAGAACCGAAGAACGTAAACCGCCTCTGTGGGCTCTTGGCCCACAGAGGCGGTTTTGGTTTGGAGAAGATCAGAGCGTGAAGACCGAGACGTACTGCGGGGTGTTGACGTGGGTGTCAAAAAAGGTCTCCATGCCGCAGGCATAGTCCTCCAGCCCGTCGTTGACGTTGAAGAAGCGGAAGGCCGCGCCGTCGCGCACAAAGGAGATAAAGTGCGGAATGCCCGCCTCCGAGTAGCGCAGAATGCCGCAGCGACTCATCCTCGCCGCTTCCAGCGCGGCGGCACGGCCGCTGTGCTCGGTCATCTCCGGCAGATACTTGTGCAGATACGCGCGCATGACCGCCATGATGGTGGGGCCAGGCACGCGCAGGGTGTGCATGGCGTCCATCTCGTGCAGCACGTCCTCAAAGGAAACATCGTGGCCGAGATAGTGCCGGATATTATACGCCGCAATCCAGCCGCAGCCGTTGTCGCTGGCGGGAATGGTGCGGTATTCATAGGCATCGAAATAGTCCTGATCGATGATGTAGCCGTCGGGGGAAAAACCGTTCATGTCTGTATGTCTGCTTCCTTTTCGTAAACTTTCAAAATCGTTTGCAGCTGCTCGATCATGCCGCGGCGCACCTCCGGCGGGGAGAGGATCTCCGCCTCCGCTCCGAAGGGGGCCAGCCACGCATAGAACTGGGGAGACACCACCACGTCCACCGTCACGGTGAAGCGATCCTCGCCGCTCGGGATGAGGGCGATATCCTCGCCGAAGCGGTCGATGACCGGGTCGACCAGACTGTCGGCAAAACGCAGGGTGACACGCTTTTCCTCCCCGGTGAACATATTGAAAACCTTGGTGGTATAGGTGGACATGTCCGTCTTTTCAAACAGCGCCTTGCCCTCCCGCGGCCCGGGCTGGGCGGTGATGCGCGTCATGCGGTCGACGCGGAAGTGGCGCATGGCCGCGCTCTCCGAATCATAGGCCAGCAGGTAATAGTTCTGGTCCACCCAGATCAGGGCAAAGGGGCTGACCGTGCGCGCGCGGCCGCCGTGACGCAGCTGCTTCTGCTTGCGCGTGTCGTAGGTAAAGTATTGAAAGCGCAGCTTGCAGTCGCCGGTGATGGCCTCGGAGATCTTGTCGACATTGATATAAACGCTCTCGTTCATGGTCTTGACGCGGCCGCGGACGTAGACGTGGCGGTCCAGCTGCCTAGCGTCGTAGACGCTGACCAGCCCCTCCAGCTTGCCGATGAGCTCGCGGGTCTTGGTGCGGGTGATGAAATTGGAGGACTGCACCATGTCCACCAGGAGCTTGACCTCCTGCAGCTCAAAGTCCCGGCTTGCCACAGAATAGCTGCCGTTGTCGCGCACCAGGTCCAGGCCGCAGCTGTCCCCGTCCAAGGCGTCCAGATCGTCGTAGAGGCTCTTGCGCTCGGCGCTGATGCCGCGGCGGTTCAGCTCCTCGATCATCTGCCGCACGGTGACAGCGTGACTGTCGTCGGTATATTTGAGCAAATAGTCCTTCAGGTACAGAAGCTTCAGCTTCTGCCCGGCTCCTCGCGGCACAACGGACACCCCTTTTTCATCAGATGGTATCCAATATAAAACAAATCCGCCGAAAAGTACAGAGCCAATTTCCGCCGGACGCGGATACGCTGCCTTGACAAAGGCCCACCGAACGAGTACGATTTTCTTATCAGGCTTATGGATGTGATCGGAATGAAGGAACGAACGAAAAAGAAAAGCGGCGCGGGCTTTATCGTGCTGACGACGCTGACGGCGCTGGTGTTCGCGGCGCTGCTGGAATTGAATAAAAACACGCCGTTCGGCTGGCTGCTGGCGGCGCTGGCGCTGATTTTGTATCTGCTGATCCGCCGGCGCGAGCTCCGGGAGAAAAAACGCGGCATACGGGCGCTGGGCTACCTGTGCCTGCTGGCGGCGCTGGTGGGCGTTATGCTCTGGACGGCCCCGCCGGTAAAGCTGCGCCCGGCTATCGAGGGTGAGATCGGCGGCGTGACCCCCGTCGTCACGGTCGCCGACGGGCAGCTCACCGGCGTCACCACCGCCGACGGCGCGGTGGAGGTCTACGCCGGCATCCCCTACGCCAAGCCCCCGGTGGGAGACCTGCGCTGGCGTGCGCCGGAGGACCCGGAGCCCTGGGAGGGCGTGCTGGCCGCCGATCATTTCGCGCCCATGGCCATGCAGCCGCGCAACAGCCGCATCTATGAGTCCCTGGCGCAGATCATCGGCTACCACGATTATACGATCAGCCTCAGCGATAACTTCGACGACGCGGTGAGTGAGGACGCGCTCTACCTCAATATCTGGAAGCCCGCCGGGGCGCGGGAAAAGCTGCCGGTGCTGGTATATATCCACGGCGGCGCGCTCCAGACCGGGCAGCCCTGGTATGCCGATTACCGCGGCGAGGGGCTGGCGAGGAAGGACACGCTGGTGGTCAACTTCGGCTACCGCCTGGGCGTGTTCGGCTTCCTTGCAACCGAGGAGCTTCAGGCGGAGGACCCCAACGGCTCCACGGGCAACTATGGACTGATGGATCAGATCAAGGCCCTCGAGTGGGTGCGGGACAACATCGCGGCCTTCGGCGGCGACCCGGATAACGTGACCATCGCCGGGGAGTCGGCGGGCGCTGCGTGCGTGACGGCGCTGTGCACCTCGCCGGAGGCGAAGGGCCTGTTCCGCCGGGCCATTGCGGAAAGCTCCACCACCACCGCGCCCGAACCGCAGCATTCCTTCCGCCAGCTTGACGAGGCGCTGGAGACCGGGCGGGAGACGATGGCGCGCTTCGGGGCCGACAGCATCGGGCAGCTGCGCGGCGTGCCGGCAAAGAAGCTGGCCGCGGCAGCGGACGTAAACCACCACATGACCATCGACGGCTATGTACTGACCCAGACGCCCTATGAAGCCTATCGAAAGGAGGAGCACAACGAGGAGGCCATCCTCCACGGCTTCAACGCCCTGGAGGGCACGCCCTTTATCCTCTTTTCCCAGGCTAACGCCAAGAACTACGAGCAAAAGGTGCGTTCCTATTTCAAGGAATACGCCGACGAGGTGCTGGCTCTCCGGCCCGGCGATACCGACGCGCTGGCCAGGGCCAACTGGACGGACATCTATTCCGCCGTCTTTTTCACCCACGGCCACTACTGCTGGAGCAGACAGGCACTGGCGGCGGGCGAGCCGGTGTACGAATACTATTTCACCAAGGATAACGGACGCCTCGGCACCTGGCACAGCGGAGAGGAGGTCTATTGCTACGGCAATGTCCCGGCGGACTCCAAGCTCTATGACGCGCGGGACCGGGAGCTGGCGGACATTTTCAGCAGCTATTTTGCCAACTTTGCCGCCACGGGCGATCCCAACGGCGAGGGCTTGCCGCGCTGGGCGGCGAGCGCCGACGGCACGCAGCTCATGGAGATGGGCGAGGAAAACCGTATGGTGACCGACCCCTTCCTCGCGCTGGACGACATCCTCGACCGCATGCAGGGCTGGGGAGAATAAAAAACAAGGGCGCACGCTTTCCAAACGAAAGCGTGCGCCCTTGTCATTGCATGTGCTCCTCGGCGCAGTCGTCGAGGACGCGAAAGCCCATTTCGCCGGGCTCGGCCACGGGGAACTTGGCAATCGCCGTGCTGTCAAACTTGGACGCGATGCGCTGCTCGGGGTCGAGGCGCGGATTTTCCGGCGGCGGGAAGTCCCGCTGCTTTTTCTTCTTGGACATGTGCTTCACCTCATAGCGTTTTATGGGAGATTGGGATCACAAGGTCAGCATGCCCAAGAAGGGCGGCGTTATGCGCCGTTTTTTGTTTCGGTCTTAGTCGGAGGGCTGGTCGGGGTTTGCCGCGTCGATGCGCTCCTTGGCCTCTCGGCCGGCGCGCAGCAGCGCCTCAAGCGCGTCGTAATCCTCCGCTTCGATGGCGTTTCGCAGCAGTGTGATGTTCTCTACAAGATCGTCGATCTCCGGCAGAAGGGAGGCCTTGTTCCAGATGAACAGCTCCTTCCAGATCGTTTCGTCCAGGCAGGCGATGCGGGTCATGTCCTTGTAGCTGCCGCCGGAGAAGCCGACATAGTTGGTGGACACCGGACTCTTGACATAGGAGTTGGACACGATATGTGCCAGCTGCGAGGTATGGGCGATCATGTGATCCTGCACCTCGGCCCCGGCCACGGTGATGCGCCCGAAGCCCACGGAGCGGAAGAAGCTGCCCAGCTCCTCGGTGTCGCCCGGCTGGGTGGCGACGGAGGGGACGAGGATCATGCTGGCCCCCTTGTACAGGTCGGCAAAGGAGCGCTCATAGCCCGCGTGGGCAAGCCCCTGCATCGGGTGCCCGCCGGTGAAGCGCACGCCGCGCGCCTCGGCCACGGGGCCGACGGATTCGACGATCCGGGTCTTGACGCCCACCAGGTCCACCGCCAGCGAGCCGGGCCTCATCTGCGGGATCTTTTCCAGCAGGAAGGCTTCAGAGGCGGCGGGGCTCATGCCGACGATGAGCATGTCACAGGCGGCAAAGTCGGCCTCGGTGGCGATGGCGTCGATGGCGCCGTCGAAGAGCGCCTTCTCCGCCGTCGAGCGTGTGCGGTTCCAGCCCAGTACGCGGCAGTCGGTGTTTTTTTTGATGGCCTTGGCCATGGAGCCGCCGATCAGACCGAGCCCGGCCACGATGACCGTCTTGCTGATCATGTGCATGGCCTTGATGAGCACGAATTCCGTCATGTTGCGGGAGTCGTCCTCCAGGTTTTCGGCCACCAGATGCAGGCCGAACATCTCGCCCGCGTTTTTGCGGCAGAGGACGGCGGTGGTCTCCGGCAGGGTGCCGTCGGCCAGCATCCGCGCGGCAAGGGCCGTGTCCTCCACCTCCAGCAGCCTGCAATTTGAGTAGCGGTTGTGGAGATTGTTGCGGCATTGGCCCAGGGCCTGGATGTGGGAGGCGATGGTGTCGAAGCGGCAGAAGGGGTTCTTGACGAACAGGCAATGGTGCACCGAGAGCCACTGGGCGTCGATGACGCGATGGCTCAGGTGGGACAGCGCGTTGTCGGATTCCCCGACGGTGCCCGCCATAAGGTTGCGCGTGGCCATGACGCCGTAGTCGGCCTGCCCGCTTTTGAGCATGTCGATGACGCCCTGGGAGTGGACGGCGGGCAGATACTCCGGCGCGATGAAGCCCTGGTTCTGCGCAAAGATGACGCTGACAGCCTCGGAGTTGCTGCCGGGGATGCCCTGATAAGCGATCTTCATCCTGTACTCTTACGCCACCTTACCGGCATCGTACTCGCCGATGCTCTTGGAGATGATGAGGTTGGCGGCCACGTCGCCTTCAACATTGATGGTGGTGAAGGCCATGTCGAGCAGACGGTAGAAGCCGCTGATGGGTCCCATGAGGTCGATGGGCAGACCCAGGATGGACAGGAAGGACGCGCCCAGCACAACGCCGCCGCCGGGGATGCCGGGGGCCGCCATGTTGATGAGCGTGGCGATAAAGACCAAAAAGACGATGGTGCCGAAGGACAGGCCGATGCCATAGAAATCGGACACGAAGACCGCCAGGCAGCAGAAGCTGCAGGCGCCGCCGCACATGTTGATGGTGCAGCCGAGAGGCAGGGTGAACTTCGAGACGCCCTCCGGCGCGCCGAGGTCCTCCATGGACACGTTGATGGTGGTGGGCAGGGTGGCGGCCGAGGAGGTGGTGGACAGGGTCACCAGGGCGATCTTGCCGCAGGCCTTCAGGAGCTTGCCCACGGGCACCTTGGTGTACAGGCAGGTGGGCAGCACCATGACCACAAAGAACACCACCACGCAGCAAAGCCAGCAGCAGGCGATGTACTTGGCCAGGGCCGAGAAGATGCCTGCGCCGTACTGGGCCACCGAAAAGGCCATCAGGGAGAGAACGCCGATGGGCGACAGCTCCATGAAGTAGCCCAGCATCTTGAACATGGCCTCGGACAGGCTGTTCATGAAGTCCAGAACCGCCTTGCCCTGATCGCCGATGGAGACGATGGCCACGGCAAAGACAATGGTGAAGAGGATGACGGGCAGAGTGCTGCCGTCAGCCATGGACTTGATAATATTGGTGGGAACGATGGTGGTCAAGAAGCTTGCGATGGTGGGGTTGGTGATCGTACCCTCGTAGACGGGGGCGTTTTCAAACACCGTGCCGTAGCCCGGGCGGATGGCGTAGGCGATGGCCAGCGAGACGGCGGCGCTGAAAATGAACATGATCACATACAGCAGCACCGTGCGGAAGCCGATCTTGCGCAGCAGGGCGCTGTCGCGAATGTTGGCGATGCCGCAGAACACCGCGCAGACCACGATCGGGATGATCATGAGCTTGATGAGGTTAAGGTAGATGTCGCCGACGACCTTGGTGGCGATGGAGAACTTCGGGGCCGCAAAGCCCAGGATCACGCCCAGGACAAAGCCGATGGCGACGCGCAGGAACAGATTTTTCTTGGCAAACAGGGTTTTCATGAAAATGCCTCCAATCGGATGATAAGTGCTATGACACGCACTTTATCACTTTGCACCGCTAAAGTCAATGCGCGTTTTACCACAATGTTCACAAAGAAGCCCCAATTTTTTGGTGGAAATGACAAACCGGGCCTCTTTCGAGGCCCGGCTTCAGACTGTAGACAAAGTACCCATCTGTCATTGCGAGGAGCGCAAGCGACGTGGCAATCCGTATTCCCCGAAAGCCGCATATTTCCAGCACTTTACCGGAGAACGGATTCCCACGCCAGTGTTGCGACACTGGCTCGGAATGACGCTCTTTTGAGGTTTGTTGACACATTGGCCGGGCCTCTTTCGAGGCCCGGTCAGAACAGATCCAACGGGATATCCGCCGTTTTTACGCGCTCCCAGCTAAAGCCGGCGACCAGCTCCTTTGCCGCGACGGGCGCGGCGGAGTCGGTCAAACCGCACATCCATGCCAGCTTTCCCACCAGCGCCTCCGGCGTGTGGGTCCGGCGCAGCGTCTGCGTGCTGAGACTGCCCAGACGCTTGGAGAGCTTGCCGCCGTCGGCGGTGATCAGCGGCGCATGGCAGTAGGCCGGGGCTGTGCCGCCGAGCGTTTCGATCAGCCACTGCTGACGCGGCGCGGAGGCGAGCAGATCGCGCCCGCGGACAACCCGCGTCACGCCCATCGCCATGTCGTCCACGCTGACAGCCAGCTGATAGGCAAAGACGCCGTCGGCGCGGCGGACGATACAGTCGCCCACATCGCGGGCGGGATTTTGGGTGAAGACGCCGTAATGCCCGTCGACTACGGTGATCCGCCGATCCGGGCAGCGGAGCTTCCAGGCGTGGGGGCGGCCGGAGGAAAGGAGGGCGGCGCGCTCGCGTTCGTCCAAATGGGAACAGCGGCAGCCGCGGTCAAATTCCGCCTCGCCCGGATGAGGAGCGGAGGCCGCGGCCAGGCGCTCGGCACGGGTGCAGAAGCAGGGGTAGACGAGGCCCTGCGTTCGGAGCCGGTCGAAAGCTTCCGCGTAGAGAGCGGTGCGGTTTGACTGGGCATAGGCGCCGTCCGGCCAGCCGCGGTCCCAATCCAGCCCCAGCCAGCGCAGATCATCCGCCAGCGCCTCGATGTAAACCGGCTTGGAGCGGGCGGGGTCCAGGTCCTCCATGCGGAAAACCAGCTCCCCACCGAGCCTGCGGCAGTCCAGCCAGGCCAGCAGCATGCTCAGCAGGTTCCCCAGGTGCATGTAGCCCGAGGGACTGGGCGCAAAGCGCCCGACAACATCGGCGGCCATTCAGACCTCCGGCAGTGTGGGCCGCGTGTCCAGGATCGCCTGGTTGAGCGCCGCGCCGTAGAACAAAATCGTGATAATGGTGCGCAGCCACATCGCCGCGAGGAACACCGCCGCGAGAGATCCGTAGATGGTCGAGGCGCTCCAGAAGCGGGAGATGAAAAATTCATACAGCGCCGAGAAAGCGACCCAGGCCACCGCCGTCACGACAGCCCCGGGCAGCTGGCTTCTCATGCTGCGCTTGCCGCCGGCAAGATAGGTGTAGGTCAGCAGAATGACCGCCGCCATCACAAAGGGGGTGGCGATGCCGCTCAAACGCACCAGGGAGATGAGCCAGCCGGCGATATCCACCATGTGCAGCTTCGCCTCCAGCGCGATGATCCAGCCCTCCAGCGAGTGACGCAGCACACGCAGCAGGAGCAGCGCCGGAATCAGCGCAATGAAGATCACGGTATACAGCAGGGCATAGGCCCGGTTGCGCAGCATGCCCGCCTTGCCGCCATGCTGAATCTTTTGCATGCTGATCTGGATGGCCGAGACGCCGTTGGAGGCCGACCACAGGCTCGTCACCGCCGAAATGGAGGCCACCAGCCCGCCGGAAACCCGCGTCAGATTATAAACGATGCTGTGGATCATGCTTTGGATCTGCGGAATGTTGGGGAAGAGATTTTCCAGGCTGGTCTCGAAGTTGGTGATGTAGCTTGCGGGCAGCAGGTTGACCGCCGAGATCATCAGCATCAGCAGCGGCACCATCGACATGAGAATGTAGAGCGTGGCATAGCCGGCATAGATGTCCATGTCGTTCGTGGCGTAGACCGCCTGCGTCTGTTTAAGGATGCGGAGAAAGCGTTTGTTTTTCATGGCAGCTCCTGATTGTCCAAGATAGTGAGAGTGACGGGGGAAGCGGAGGGCCCCGTCATTCTTCCGGCTTAACAGAATATGATACCTGATTGTGCCATATTCGGCCGGAAAATGCAAGAGGCGGGGCTTGAATCAACCGGGGCGGTAGGTTATAATAACAAAAAATCGACCGGGGTCGGAAGGAGAGCCGTATGTCATATACCGTCACACAGGGAGATATTCTTGACGTGCAGGCGCAGGCCGTAGTGGTCAGCGTGGAGATGACCATGCGCGTGATCGACGGGCCGGTCAGCCAGCGGCTGGCCGCGGTCGGGGGCGACGCGCTGCGCGAGGCCATTCGGCGCCAGCGCTATATCCCCGTCGGCAGCGCGCGGGCGCTGGAGGGCGCGGGACTGCCCTTTGAACAGGCCATCGCCACGGCAGTACCCCGCTGGCTCAACGGCAAGCAGAACGAGCTGCTGATATTGCGCCGCTGCTATCAAAACGTCTACGATATCGCAGAAGCGCTGGGCTGCGAGACGATTGCGATGCCCTTCCTCTCCGCGACTTATTATCTCTTTCCCCGGGAGGAGGCCGTGCATATTGCCCTGGATGCGGCGGAAAAGCGGGCCATTCAAACGATTTTCGTCGCGGACACGCCCGCGCTGTACAGCCAGAGCCAGCAGGCCTACCACAAGCCGGAGATCGTCGGCTATATCGGCTACTACCGCGACCACGCGATCTTCGAGCTGGATAACGGACTGTTTGTCCGGGTCGATCTGCGCCCGGAGGTGGAGGAGGTAGAGTTTACCCCGTACTTTGAGGCCTGTTACCGCACGGGGGTCGACCCGCTGCAGCCCCCGCTGCCGGAGGCCGAGATCGAACGGCTGAAGGGGATTTACGGAAAAATCGGATAAGAAACAACCCCCTGTGCAGAGCACGGGGGGGTTGTTTCCGCTTGGTCAAAACAGCAGGGCGCTGGCGATGCCGAAGTAGACCAGCAGACTCAGCGCGTCGACAATGGTGGTGATAAAGGGGCTGGCCATGACCGCGGGGTCAAAGCCGATCTTCTTGGCCGCCATGGGCAGCGTGCAGCCGACGAGCTTGGCGATCAGCACGGTGACGGCCATGGTAAAGCACACCACAAAGGCAGTCAGTACGGTGATGCCCGTGTTGCCCAGCAGCAGCCGGTCAACCAGCATGATCTTGGCAAAGCAGAGCGCGGCCAGCGCCACACCGCAGAGGACCGCCGTCTCACATTCCTTCCAGATGACCCTGGGCAGGTCGGAAAAATCCAGCTCGCCCAGACTCAGGGCGCGGATGATGGTGACGGAGGCCTGAGAGCCGGAGTTGCCGCCGGTGTCCATGAGCATGGGGATGAAGGCCGTCAGCACCACCTGCGCGGCCAGGGCGCTTTCAAAGCCGGTGATGATCATACCGGTGAAGGTGGCCGAAACCATCAGCAGCGCAAGCCAGGGGATACGGTGCTTGAACAGATCCCAGGCGTTGGAATGCAGATAGGTCTTCTCCGAGGGGAGCATACCGGCCATCTTCTCGATGTCCTCCGTGGTCTCTTCCACGAGAACGTCCATGGCGTCGTCGAAGGTGATGATACCGACCATGCGCGCGTCGTTGTCCACCACAGGCAGGGCCAGAAAGTTGTATTTGGAGAGCATCTGCGCGACCTCTTCCTGGTCGGTCAGAGTATTGACGGAGATCACGTTTTCATCCATGATCTGTGAGATTGGGGTCGAGTCGTCCGCCGCCAGGAGCAGGTCCTTGACGGAGACCGTACCCAGGAGCCGCCGCTCCTGCGTGACGTAGCCGGTGTAGATGGTCTCCTTGTCTACACCGGTGCGGCGGATACGCTGGATGGCGTCCGCCACGGTCATCCCCGGCCGCAGAGAGACATACTCCGTGGTCATGATCGAGCCGGCGGAGTTTTCCGGATAGCGCAGGATCTCGTTGATCTCCCGCCGCATCTGGGGATCGGCCTGAGCGAGGATGCGCTTGACCACGTTGGCCGGCATCTCCTCCACCAGGTCCGCCGCGTCGTCCACATACAGCTCGTTGACGACCTCGCGCAGCTCCGTGTCCGAGAAGCCGCGGATCAGCAGCTCCTGCCACTGGGGCTCGAGCTCGGCAAAGGTCTCGGCCGCCGTCTCCTTGGGCAGCAGCCGGAACAGCAGGGGCATGCGCTCCTCGTCCAGCTCCTCAAAGACCGCGGCGATATCCGCCGGGTTCATGGTCACCAGAATGTCCTTCAGGGTCTGATACTTCTTTTCCTCGAGAAGCGCCATAATGGTCTTCTCAACGGTTACACTGTGTACTGCCATCGGTTTCTCCTCCTCTTTTTCGGGTCTTGTCCAGGGACAAGGAAGTGATAAGGAAGCCCGACACGCAGACCGAAGCACAGGTCTTATTTAGATAAAAGGAAACGCACATGCGGTGTGCTTCCTGAGCTACTTCGGCCTGCCGATGTGCCGGTACTGCTTCCACCGTCCATGACGTTTCCTCCTTCATGTTCAGATTTGGCATACTGCCATCCCTAGAATACTATTTCCCACCCGAATTTGTCAACAGAAACAGGGCGGCTGTCGGAACGGTACAAGGGTGCGGAAACCATAAATTTCAGTTGACCCCGGCAGGACAAAATGCTATTATTATATGATAGAAACGTACGTTGCTGGGAGGCCGCCATGAAAAATCGCGCCGGAAGAATTGTTGTCGCCATCATTGCGCTGATCCTGTTCGGGATCTATACGTATAAACAGGAGCAGATCCATACGCACAGCGCGGATATCGCCTCCTGGGGCGAAGCCACGGGCCTGCACCCCGAGGGCTTTGATGAGGGAATCAGTGTGCTCCAGGACGACGGGGAGCCGGTCATCCTGCCCGCTGCGGAGGAGTCGGCCGAGCCTGCGCCCGAGGCCACACCCGAGCCGACGCCCGAGCCGGTCAGCTTCGATATGAGCAGCTGGGAGATGGTGCTGGTCAACGGCGATCACTCCATCGGTCAGTATGAGCCGGAGCAGCTGGCCTACCTGAACCAGACCGCCGACGAGACGGATATCCAGACCGCCTACAATCCCAACCGCTGCCCGGTCGATGCGCGCATCGCTGAGCCCCTGCTGGCCATGGCCACCGCCTGCAAGGAGGCGGGACTGCCGGTGTTTCTCTCCTCCGGCTACCGCAGCTACTCCGAACAGGCCCAGAACTTCCAGCGCATCTGTGAGAACAACGGGATCACCGACGGCAAGGACTCCAGCGGCCACTACATCACCATGCCCGCCGGGTGCAGCGAGCACCAGACCGGCCTGTGCTGCGATATCACCGACATCTACCGCGCCGTCAAGAACGACGAGATCTTCCAGACCGAGACCTTCCAATGGCTGAAGGAGCACTGCGCCGAGTACGGCTTCGTCCTGCGCTTCCCCACCGGGAAGGAGGATATCACCGGCGTCATGAACGAGGGCTGGCACTTCCGCTATGTGGGCGAGGAGGCCGCCAGGTACATGACGGAAAACGACCTGACGCTGGAGGAAATGTGGGAGCAGTTCGCTGTATAAGCGGCATCCGCGCACCGAAAAGACGGTATACATGGAAAACGGCACCATTTCACGGGAGAAATGGTGCCGTTTCCAGTCATTACATTTGAAATTGCGAACTTTCCGTGCTATATTATAGACGTCCTCGAGAGACAAATAACAAAACAGGAGGTCCATACAATGTGCAATCTCTGGCGTATTCTGTGCCAGCTGTGTGGCTTCGGCTGCTGGTAATTTCATAAGATAACTTTTACGGGCAGCCCCTTTTGGGGCTGCCCTTTTCTGTGTATTATCCGTCGTCCAGCAGTTGGCCGAGCAGGGCCAGGTCCGGATTGTTGGCCGCGCTGCTGCGGCAGGTGATGCTGCCGGCCAGCTGCGCGCACTGGGCCGTGGCGCCGAGGTCCAGGCCCAGGAGATCGGCCCACACGATGGCGGCGGCCGCAGCGTCTCCGGCGCCGGTGGTGTTGACCACCTGGGTTTCATACACCGGCTGGTACAGGAGCTGATCCCCTTCCACGGCGAGCATGCCCTCCGTGCCCATGCTGACAAAGACACGCCCGGCGCCCATGGCCGCGATAGCGCGGGCCGCGCGTTCGGGGTCGTTCTCGCCGGTGAGGGCGGCGGCCTCCATCGCGTTGGTCTTGATGGCGCGCAGGGAGCCGATGTAGGGCCGCAGGCGGCGGCACTTGGCGGCGGAGACGGTGTCGGCATAGATGGGGACCGTGGCACGCCGGCACAGCAGGGCAATGGACTCCATGGGGAGGTTTGCGTCCAGCACCATGGCGGCGTAACCGTTTAACTGCGGCAGCAGCGGCTCCAGGCGCTCCGGCGTCAGGGCGCGGCAGATATCCATGTCGTTGATGGCAAGCTGCATATCGCCGGTGCCGTCGGTGACAAAGAGATAGGTGGAGCTGTGCTGACCGGGGATGATGGGGGCAAGGGACATGTCCATCCCGAGGGCCTGACAGCTCTCCAGCAGGGCGCGGCCGATCATGTCGTCCCCCAGAGCGGCGACAAGGCTGACCTGAAGCCCCAGCAGGCACAGGTCATGGGCGATGTTGCGCCCCACGCCGCCGGGCGTCATGGTGACAGAGCCGGGGTTGGAGTCCCGGGGGACAATCTGGCCGGCGGGTCTGCCCCAGATATCCATGTTGACGCCGCCGATCACTACGGCGGCGTCACGAAAGAGGTTTAATTGATGTGCCATATTTCCTTGGCGTACTGCGCGATGGCGCGGTCGGCGGCAAAGAAGCCGCTCTGCGCGGTGTTCATGATGGAGAGACGGCCCATCTCGGACGGGTCGGCAATGCGTTCGTACAGGCGCTTCTGGCAGTCGGCGTAGGCGCGGAAGTCGGCAATGAGCATGTAGGGGTCGCCGCCGTAGACCAGCCCGGACACCAGATCGGAATAGCTCTTGCCGTCGGCAAAGCCGTTCATGGCGCGGGAGGCGATGCGGTAGAGGTCGCCGTCGCTCATGGCGATGGCACGGGGATCATAGCCCTCGGCCTTTATGCGGGCGATCTCGTCGGTATGCAGGCCGAAGAGGAACATGTTCTCGTCGCCCAGCCGCTCGTACATCTCCACATTGGCGCCGTCCAGGGTGCCGATGGTCACCGCGCCGTTCATCATCAGCTTCATGCAGCCGGTGCCGGAGGCTTCCTTGCCGGCGGTGGAAATCTGCTCGGACACCTGCGCGGCGGGGACGATGGCCTCGGCGGCGCTGACGCGGTAGTTTTCCACAAAGTAGATCTGGAGCCGATCCTTGCAGACGGGGTCGTTGTTGATGTCATTGGCCATGCTCAGCAGCAGCTCGATGATGCGTTTGGCGGTCTTGTAGCCGGCGGCGGCCTTTGCGCCGAAGACATAGGTGCGCGGCACAAAGTCCATGTTGGGGTTGTCGTGCAGCTGGAGCTGGAGCAGGGCGATGTTCATCGCGCACAGCAGCTGGCGCTTGTACTCATGCAGACGCTTGACCTGCACGTCCATGACGGCGTCGGTGTTGAGGGTGAAGCCGTCGTTGCGGCGGGCAAATTCGGCAAAGCGGAGCTTGTTTTCGTGCTTGATCTCGTTCATGCGCCGGCGCACGCTCTCGTCATCGGCAAAGGCGGCGAGCTTACCCAGCTCCTCGGGCTTCGTCAGATAGTCGTCGCCGCCCAGCAGATCGGTCACCAGGCCGTGCAGACCGGGGTTGATCTGGGCAAGCCAGCGGCGGTGGTCGATGCCGTTGGTGACGTGGGTGAAGCGCTCGGGCCGGATGGTGTAGATGTCGTTGAACAGGTCGTTTTTCAGGATCTCACCGTGCAGGCGGGAGACGCCGTTGACCATGTAGCAGGCGGCAAGGCAGAGGTTGGCCATGTGGACCTGGCCGCCGGAGATGATGAGGTTGCGGCCCAGCTTGTCGCCGGTGCCGAACTTGACGGTGAGATAATCGCACCAGCGGCGGTTGATCTCGCACATGATCTCCCAGATGCGGGGCAGCAGCTGCTGGATCAGCTCCTGGGGCCAGCGCTCCAGCGCCTCGCTCATGACGGTGTGGTTGGTGTAGGCAACGCTGGCCTTCACCAGCTCCCATGCCTCGTCCCAGCCGAGGCCGTGCTCATCCATGAAGATGCGCATAAGCTCGGGGATGATCATGGTGGGGTGGGTGTCGTTGATCTGGATGACGTGGTGCCGGGAGAAGGAACGGATATCGCCCCACTTGCGGATGTGCTTGCGCACGATGTCCTGCGCGGAGGCAGAGACGAAGAAGTACTGCTGCTTGAGGCGCAAGAGCTTGCCCTCGGTGTGGTCGTCGGCGGGGTAGAGGACCTTGGTGATGACCTCGGCCATGGTGCGCTGCTCCATGCTCTTGACGTACTTGCCCTCGGAGAAGAGGTACATGTCCAGCGAGTTGGGGCTCTTGGCGTCCCAGAGGCGCAGGGTGTTGATTTCCCTGGCGCCGTAGCCGGCGATCAGCATGTCGCGGGGCAGGGCGATGACAGCGTCGTAGCCGGTATGTACGGCGTTATAGTGGCCGTAGCTGTCCCAGCTGGGGGAGATCTGACCGCCGAAGCGGACCTCGACCTCGTCCTCGTAGCGGGGGATCAGCCAGCTCTCGGCCGCGGTGCGCCAGTTGTCGGCGACCTCGGTCTGCTTGCCGTCGGCAAAGCGCTGCTTGAAGATGCCCAGCTCATAGCAGATGGAGTAGCCCGTGGCCTGCAGGCCCTCGGTGGCCATGGAGTCCATGTAGCACGCGGCGAGACGGCCCAGGCCGCCGTTGCCGAGACCGGCGTCCGGCTCTTCTTCAAATATATCGGCGGCGCTGCGGCCCATATCCTCCAGGGCGCCGATGACCGCCTCGGAAATGCCCAGGTTGTAGGCGTTCTTCATCAGGCTGCGCCCCATGAGGAACTCCATGGACATGTAGTGTACCTCTCTCTCGTCCTTGCGGGGGTCCTCCACCGCAAGCAGACGGCTCATCAGCTCCCGGATGACGATGGCGGTCGCCTGGAAAATCTGCTCGTCGCTGGCGTCGGCGCCGGAGATGCTGAACTGCGCGCAGAGCTTGTCCTCAATCGCGCTGCGGACTTCTTCACGTGAAATCTGATTGGTCATAAAACTGGATTACCTGCTTTCTTGAAAATGGGAAACGGGAAGCGCCGATCGAGAGGGTCGGCGCTTCCGGAATATGCGGGGAAAACGCTTAAATATTGGTGCCCTTGGGCACGACCATGGGCAGCTTCTCGCTGGCGGTGAGCACAGTGCCGGGGGAGAAGGTGCAGTCCTTGTCCACGATCACATGCTCAAGCGAGGAGTGCTCGCCCACGGTGCAGCCGCGCATCACGATGCAGTTTTTCAGCTGCGCGCCCGGTGCAATGCGTGCGCCGGAGAAGATGATGCAGTTTTCGATGCTGCCCTCGATGATGCAGTTGTCGGCCACGAGGCTGTTGCGGGAGAAGGCGCCCACGCCGTAGTAGGTGCTGACCTCCTCGCGGACCTTGGTGAACACGGGCCGGGCGGCGGGGAAGACCTCATGCCGGATGGCGGGGTCGAGCATGTCCATATTGGCCTTGTAGTAGCTGTCCACGGTGCGGATCAGCGCGGCGTAGCCGTGGTGGACGTATACGTCCATGCGGCCGCCTTCCTTGAGCCACTGGGCGATGGCGTCCTTGTGGAAGCGGTACAGGCCCTGCTCGCGGCTCTCCTCCATCATGGCAAGGAGCACGTCCTTGTTGATGATGTAGGCCTCGAGGGAGACGACGCCGGCCTTGTCGTTGACGGTGTCGATGAGCATGTTCTCCACAAAGCCGTCCTCACCCCGCAGGTAGGTCATGCGGAAGCCGTCGGCGTTGTGATCGGTGCAGATGGCGGTGATCTCCGCACCGGAGCGGCGGTGCTGCTCCATGGGGACGGACAGGTCGATGTTGGCGCACATGTCGCCCAGCATCAGCACGATGTACTTGGCGTTGATGTCCTTAACGTAGGAGGACACGGCGTTGAGCGCCTCCATGGTGCCGGCGTAGTTGCCGCGGTGATACTCGGGCAGACCGAAGGGGGGCAGCATGCGCAGGCCGCCGACGCGTCGGTTCATATCCCAGGCCTTGCCGCCGCCCAGGTGGTCAAGCAGCGACTGGTAGTCGCGCTGCATGATCACGCCGACGTCGACGATGCCAGCGTTGCGCATGGCGGAAAGGGAGAAGTCGATCAGGCGGTAGCGGCCGCAGAAGGGCAGCGAGGCCGCGGTGCGGACGCTGACCAGCTCTCTGAGGTTGGGGTCGGTGTAGTATGCGAAGATCAGTCCGTGGAAATCTTTCATGGCTCAAACCTCCTCACCGGTAAAGATCATGGCGCCGGCGGCAACCTTGGCGCCCGCGCGGATTTCGATGTCCGGGCCGCAGGTGGCGACACCCCAGTCCTCGCTGCCGTCGGGCGCGGCGCCGATATGGGCCCCGGCGTGCACGACGGTGTTCTCGCCGATGATGGCGTACTCGACCACGGCGCCCGGCTCCACCACGGCGCCCGGCATCAGCACGCTGTACAGGACCTTCGCGCCCACATCGATGCGCACGGAGGGGGAGAGTACGGAGTTTTCCACATGGCCGTCGATCTCACAGCCCTCGGTGACGATGGAGTGGATGACCTCGGCATGGGTGCCGACCTGGTGCGGCGGGCAGATGGGGCTTCTGGCGCTGATGGGCCAGTCGGGGTCGTAGAGGTTGATGAGCGTGGGGGAGAGCATGTCCATGTTCGCGTCCCAGAGGCTGGTGATGGTGCCGACGTCGCGCCAGTAGCCCTGGAAGTGGTAGGGCCAGAGCTTTTCGCCATTGGCCAGCATGCTGGGGATGATGTTCTTGCCGAAGTCCTTGCTGGAGTTGGGGTCGTTCTCGTCGGCAATCAGATACTCGCGCAGCTTCTTCCAGTTGAAGATATAGATGCCCATGGAGGCCAGGTCGCTCTTGGGCTGCTTGGGCTTCTCCTCGAACTCGTTGATGTAGCCGTCCTCGCCCACGTTCATGATGCCGAAGCGGGTGGCCTCCTCCATGGAGACCTGCAGCACCGAGATGGTGGCCGCGGCGTCATGCTCCATATGCTCGCGCAGCATATCGGCGTAGTCCATCTTATAAATATGGTCGCCGGAGAGGATGAGCACATTCTCGGGATCGTAGTTCTCGATGAAGCCGATGTTCTGGTAGATGGCGTTGGCCGTGCCGGAGAACCAGGAGCCCTTCTCGCCGGAGGTCTGGTAGGGGGGCAGAATATAAACGCCGCCGTCGTTGACGTCCAGATCCCAGGGCTGGCCGCTGCCGATATAGCTGTTGAGCTGGAGCGGGCGGTACTGGGTCAGCACGCCGACGGTGTCGATGCCGGAGTTGGCGCAGTTGGAAAGGGGGAAGTCGATGATGCGGTACTTTCCGCCGAAGGGTACGCTGGGCTTGGCAACGTTCTGCGTCAGCGCGTAAAGGCGTGAGCCTTGCCCGCCGGCCAGAAGCATGGCAATGCAGTTTTTCTTCATGGGCAGCCTCCTCAATAATATTCAATTGCGGTTGTCAAATGTTTAAGTCAGTTGAAGCGGTTCATGGCCCGCTCCGGGCCTTCGGTGATGGTGCATTCGGCAGCCTCGGCCGCGCGTTCGGCGGCGGCGAGCATGTCCTTGAGGTCCTGGTCGCGGAACGCGCTCAGCACCCAGTCGGCCATGTCGTAGTCGGGATGGGGCGGCGCGCCCACGCCGATGCGCACGCGGGGGAAGGCGTCGGAGCCAAGATGGGCGATGATGCTTTTGAGGCCGTTGTGCCCGCCGGCCGAGCCCTTCGTACGCACGCGCAGCTTGCCGAGGGGCAGGCTGATCTCATCGGAGACGACGAGCACGCGCTCCGGCGGAAGCTTGTAAAAACGGGCGGCCTGGCCCACCGCCTCACCCGAGAGGTTCATATAGGTCTGCGGCTTGAGCAGCAGCACCTTTTGATCTCCGAGCGTCACGGTGGCGGTCAGCGCCTTGAAGCGGGACTTGTTGATGCTCACGCCCTTGGCCTTGGCCATGGCGTCGGCGGCCATAAAGCCCGCGTTGTGCCGGGTATAGTCGTACTTGGCGCCGGGATTGCCCAGAAAGGCAATGATCCAGTCGACGCCGGTATTTTTAAAGAACATGGCCGATCAGTCGAAGAGGTTGGAGATGGAAACTTCCTCGTAGATGCGGCGGATGGCCTCGGCAAAGACGGAGGCGGTGGACAGATACTTGATCTTGTCGCACTTGGGCATATCGGAGGGATAGGGGATGGTGTCGAGCAGCAGCAGCTCCTCGATGCAGCTTTCGTTGATGCGCTCAAGCGCGGGGCCGGAGAGCACGCCGTGGGTCACGCAGGCGTAGACCTTGTTGGCGCCGCCGATCTCCTTGATGGCCTTGGCCGCGCCGCAGAGGGAACCGGCGGTGTCCACGATATCGTCCAGGAGGATGCAGGTCTTGCCGGAGACATCGCCGATGATGTTCATGACCTCGGACTGGTTGGCGCGCTCGCGGCGCTTGTCGACGATGGCCATGTTGGTGCCGAGCTTCATGGAGAAGGAACGGGCGCGGGCGGTGCTGCCCACGTCGGGGGAGACGACCATGACGTCCTCGTTGCCCTTGCCGAACATGTTGACAAAGTGCTTGACGAACAGGTGGCTGCCCATGAGGTTGTCCACCGGGATATCAAAGAAGCCCTGAATCTGGGCGGCGTGCAGATCCATGGTCAGCACGCGGTCAGCGCCGGCGGCGGTGATGAGGTTGGCCACAAGCTTTGCGGAGATGGGATCACGGCTCTTGGCCTTGCGGTCCTGGCGGGCGTAGCCGAAGTAGGGGATGACGGCGGTGATGCGGCCGGCGGAGGCGCGGCGCATGGCGTCGATCATGATCAGCAGCTCCATCAGACTGTCGTTGACGGGCTTGCAGGTGGACTGGACAATAAATACATCCTTGCCGCGCACGGGCTCGTACACGGAGACAGAGCATTCCCCGTCCGCAAATTGCGTGACCTTGGAATTGCCCAGCGACTTGAACAGCTCAGAACAGATTTTTTCCGCCAGCGCGGGGTTGGAGTTGCCGGTAAAGACCACAATTTCCTTGCCGTGTGAGATCATTTCTTTTGTATCCTCCCTATCTCGTCCGGTGCGGGCAAAGCCCGCGGGTACGCAGCTCATATAATATCACCTTATTATAGCACCCAAAGCCCCAAATGGGAAGGACTTTAACCCATTTTCTGTCACTTAAAAACCGAATAAAAAACACATTTACAAGCATTCTGTTTTTGTGTATAATATAAAATTGTGAGTAAATTCAAGGAAAGTGGTAAAGATCAATGCTGGAATTTGAAGAATATAAGGTCAAGCTGAATAATGCCAAGCCCGGCCTCGAGGTGCTGCGCGGCGCCTTGAAGCTGGAGGCGGCCCAGAAGGAGATCGAGGAGCTGGAGGCCGCCAGCGAGCGCGACGGCTTCTGGAACGATGTGGAAAAATCCCAGAAGGTGCAAAAGCGCCTGAAAAACCTCAAGGACAAGGTGGAGAATTTCAATAAGCTCTGCCAGTCCTGGGAGGATATGTTTGCCCTGTGCGAGATGGCCATCGAGGAAAACGACGACTCTATGCTCGACGAGCTGAAAGAGGAGTTCAACACCTTCTCCGAAAAGGTGGAGTCCACCCGGCTCAGTACCCTGCTGACCGGGGAGTACGACGCCAACAATGCCATCCTCACCTTCCACGCCGGCGCCGGCGGCACCGAGGCGCAGGACTGGGCCTCCATGCTCTACCGCATGTACAACATGTGGGCCGAGCGCCACGGCTACAAGGTGAAGGTCATGGACTACCTTGACGGCGACGAGGCCGGCATCAAGAGCGCCACCATCATGATCGAGGGCGTCAACGCCTACGGCTTTTTAAAGAGCGAGCACGGCATTCACCGTCTGGTGCGCGTGTCTCCCTTTGACGCGGCCGGCCGGCGGCACACCTCCTTCGCCGCGGTGGAGGTCATGCCCGAGATCGCCAACGACAACGAGATCGAGCTGCGGGACGAGGACATCAAGATGGACGTGTTCCGCTCCTCCGGCGCCGGCGGCCAGAAGGTCAACAAGACCTCCTCCGCGGTGCGCCTGACCCATATCCCCAAGGGCATCGTGGTGTCCAGCCAGGTCGAGCGCAGCCATTTCCAGAACCTAGAAAACTGCAAGAACATGCTGCGGGCGCGCCTGGCCGAGATCCAGGAGCGCGAGCACCTGGAAAACATCAGCGACATCAAGGGCGTGCAGATGAAGATCGAATGGGGAAGCCAGATCCGCTCCTATGTCTTTATGCCCTATCAGC
>JAFTGE010000034.1 GCA_017458085.1 Oscillospiraceae bacterium | reverse complement strand
CAGCTTACGCTGTTCCCAAGCGTTGGTGTAATATGAGAATATAATGCAAGTGGTGTCATACGCTATAACTTGGGAACATCGTAAGCTGGGGGAACTGGTGCAGTTTTCGAAAGGAACCGGCTATTCCAAGGCTGATTTGATAGACTCTGGAACGCCCATTATTTTATACGGCAGACTCTATACAAAATACGAAACAACAATAACTGAAGTGGATACTTTTGCAGATGCAAAACCTGGGTCAGTTTATAGCCTCGGTGGCGAGGTAATAGTCCCTGCTTCAGGTGAAACTGCGGAGGATATCTCAATCGCTTCAGTAGTTGAAAAACCAGGGGTTTTGCTGGGTGGAGACCTTAATATTATTACGCCTCCAGAGAAATTGGATTCAGCTTTTTTAGCAATCAGCATTTCTAATGGAAAACCACATGATGACATGGCTAAAATGGCACAAGGAAAGTCTGTTGTTCACCTCCATAATACCGACTTGGAAAAGATCAATTTGAGCTTTCCCACATACGATGAACAAGTACAGATCAGTTCTTGTTTCAGGCGAATAGATGACCTTATCACCCTTCATCAGCGTAAGTATTTTGAGCCATTTTTCAGCTCTTTGAAGCTGTTATCCATAGATTTTTAACCGGGAAAGGACGTGTTCTCATGGTTTTTAATAAAGAATCCGAATTTGAAAACGCTTTGGTTGACCTTCTGAAAGAGAAAGGCTGGAAGGACGGTGTCCTGAAGAATCCCTCCGAGGCCAATCTGATTCGTAACTGGGCAGAGATTCTTTTCCAGAACAACCGTCACATCGACCGTCTGAACGATTATCCCCTTACAGACGGCGAAATGCAGCAGATCATCGAGCAGATCGAAACCTTGAAGACGCCTCTGCGCCTCAATGGCTTTATCAACGGCGGAAGCGTCTCTGTCAAGCGTGATAACCCTGATGATGTTGCTCATTTTGGCAAAGAGGTATCGCTAAAGATTTATGACCGCCGTGAGATTGCCGCTGGGCAAAGCCGTTATCAGATTGCACAGCAGCCCAAGTTCCCGACCAAGTCCAAGATCATGAATGACCGCCGCGGGGATCTGATGCTGCTGATCAACGGTATGCCTGTCATTCATATTGAGTTGAAGAAGAGCGGCATTCCGGTTTCCCAGGCGTCAAACCAGATTGAGAAGTATGCGGGAGAGGGGATTTTCTCCGGCCTTTTCGCCCTGGTTCAGATATTTGTGGCCATGAATCCGGAGGAGGCGCTGTATTTTGCCAATCCCGGTCCGGAGGGTAAGTTCAACTCTGATTTCTATTTCCACTGGGCAGATTTCAACAATGAGCCCATCAATGACTGGAAGGACATTGCATCCACGCTTTTGTCCATTCCCATGGCGCATCAGCTGATCGGGTTTTATACGGTTGCGGATGATTCCGACGGCGTCCTGAAAGTTATGCGCAGCTATCAGTATTATGCGGCCAACGCCATATCCGACAAGGTCTCAAAAACCAAGTGGGAAGGGAACAATCAGCTCGGCGGGTATATCTGGCACACGACTGGCTCCGGCAAGACCATGACCTCTTTTAAATCTGCCCAGCTCATTGCCACATCGAAAGATGCGGATAAGGTTGTATTCCTGATGGACCGTATTGAACTCGGTACTCAGTCTCTGAAGGAATACCGCAACTTTGCCGGCGCCGGACTGACGGAACAGCAGAAAGCCAACACAGTCCAGGAGACAGAGGATACTCACGTCTTGATCAGCAAGCTGAAGAGCTCCGACCCTGCCGATACCCTCATTGTGACTTCCATACAGAAGATGAGCAATATCAGCGAGGAGAACGATGGGCTGAAAGCTGCGGATCTTGCGGTGATGAATAATAAGAGAGTGGTTTTCATCATTGACGAGGCGCATCGGTCTACTTTCGGGGACATGCTTCTGACGATCAAGGAGACTTTCCCCAAGGCGATTTTCTTCGGCTTCACCGGTACCCCGATCCAGGAAGAAAACCAGAAGAAGATGAGTACCACCTCGACGATTTTTGGAAATGAGCTTCACCGCTACAGTATTGCCGACGGTATCAGGGACAAGAACGTTCTGGGATTTGACCCTTATAAAGTGTTGACCTTTAAAGATAAGGACGTGAGGCAGGTCGTTGCGCTGGAACGGGCAAAAGCCAATACAGTTTCCGAAGCAATGTCCGACCCGGCCAAAAAGTCCGTATTTTTGGAGTATATGCAGAAAGTTCCCATGGCTGGTTATGAACAGGCTGACGGGACTTATATCAAAGGGATTGAAGACTTTCTTCCCAAAATCCAGTATCGCACAGATGAGCATCAGGAGATGGTGGTAGAGGATATTCTTGCCAATTGGGAGATCCTTTCCCAGGGGAGTAAGTTCCATGCCATTTTTGCTACCAGCAGCATTCCGGAAGCGATTGAGTATTATCATCGCTTCAAGGCGGCCTCTTCGGATCTTAAGTTTACAGCTCTTTTTGATCCGAGCATTGATAATAACGGCGGCGCCAAATTCAAAGAGGACGGACTTGTTGAGCTGATAGAGGATTACAACGAGCGCTACGGCCAGGACTTTACAGCTGCTTCTTTTGCCAAGATGAAGAAGGATATTGCTGCCCGTCTCGCACACAAGAAGCCTTATGAGCGCATTGACCGGGAACCGGAGAAGCAAATCGATCTTCTGATTGTTGTCGACCAGATGCTGACCGGCTTCGATTCCAAGTGGATCAATACCCTTTATCTGGATAAGGTGCTCCAGTACGAGAATATTATACAGGCCTTTTCCCGGACCAACAGACTGTTTGGACCGGACAAACCCTTTGGTACGATCAAGTACTATCGCAAACCGCATACGATGGAAAAGAACATCGAGGCAGCGGTCAAGCTCTATTCCGGAGATAAGCCCTTTGGTCTCTTTGTTCAGCGGCTGCCGGATAACCTGCTTGGCATGAATTTTGTCTTCAGAGAGATTAAGACGGTGTTTTCACAGGCGGGCATTCCCGATTTTGAACGCCTTCCGCCCAGTACAGCTGAGTGCAAGAAGTTTGCTGTTCTGTTTCGCAAATTCAATTCTTACCTGGAAGCAGCAAAGGTTCAGGGCTTCCGCTGGAAAAAGTTGGAATATACCTTTGAGAATGAAGATTCCAATACAGAGTTTACGATTACGCTTGATCTGGATGAGACGGCGTTCCTCGTTCTGGTAAAGCGGTATAAGGAGCTTTTTGGACAGGGCGCTGGCCAGGGCGGCGGTGACGTGCCTTATGACATCGAGGGATATATTACCACCATTGACACAGATAAAATCGATACGGATTATATGAATTCCCGTTTCGATAAATATTTGAAGCTGCTGCATACCGGCGGTGCAGGATCGGAGGAGCTGAAACAGGCGGAAGATGAGCTGCACAGGACCTTTGCTACGCTCTCGCAGGAAGAACAGAAGTTTGCCAACATTTTCCTCCATGATATTCAGAGCGGCGATGTAGAGGTCGATCCTTCAAAGAGCTTCCGGGATTATGTCACAGACTATGTCTCCCAGGCTAAGAACGATCAGATTCACCGTGTCGCCCTCGTCCTGGGACTTGATGAAGCTGCTCTTCGCAAAATGATGGCACAGCGCATCACCGAGGATAATATCAACGAGTTTGGGCGGTTCGACGCGTTGAAGGCCACCGTTGACAAAGCTGCTGCCAAAGCGTATTTCGAGGCGCTTACCGGGCAGAAGCTGATTCCGCCAAAAGTCAATATCCGTGTGGACAGTTTCCTTCGCGAGTTCATCGTCAAGGGAGGCTTTGATATCGAGGATCAGAGCGATACAACGGTTCAAACAGTACACCAGGCTCAGTATTACGATGACTCTGCATATTCAACAATGAAGCAGGCCGCCGAGCCCTCTGCGGACATTTCATAATTCTCATTTCATCCTGATTTTTCATACTCCCAAGTTATCAGCATTGCGCTGCATGAAGATGAATTGAGAGCGAACTGGCAACTGCTCTCTGAAGGAGAAGGTTTCTTCAAAATTGACCCATTGAAATAATCAGTTGATGGTAGGTGCTTATCATGCTTAGACCGACTGCCGTAAAAGTCGTTCCCATGAACGATTATCTTTTGAGTATAGTATTTGATAATGGCGAGCAAAAAGTGTTCGATGTGAAGCCTTATATCCGGGGCAGCTGGTATGGCGAGCTATCGGATCCTGTTTACTTTAAAAGTGTCGTGACAAATGGTTATTCCGTTGAATGGGCGAATGGCCAGGATCTGTGCCCGGATGAACTATATTATAACAGTCTTTCAATTCTGCCGGCTGTCGCTCACTCATAAGGTGGTATGGATGAGCACTCGGTGAAAAAAATGCGGATGCCGCAAAAATTTCACTTTTTGGCTTGCTATGTCCGTGCGTTTTATGCTATACTGCTCGTGAAAAAAATGCGGATGCCGCAAAAATTTCACGGAGGGCATCGTAATGCAGTACGCGAGAAAGCAATATCTGGATCAGCTGATCCGTAAGAAGGACAATGGGCGTATTAAAGTGATCACCGGCCTTCGCCGGAGCGGAAAATCCTACCTTCTGTTTACGCTTTACCGTCAGTACCTTCTGGACAACGGTGTGGGAGAAGACCAGATCGTGGGGCTTGCTCTGGACGAGATCGATAATGCAAAATACCGTAACCCCTTTGAACTGAACAAGGTTGTAAAGGATCAGATGCCGGATAAGAATAAACGGTACTATGTATTTATTGATGAGATCCAGTTCGTCAGCGAAGTTCCGAATCCGTATGTGGATGATCCGGACGAGAAGATCACCTTTATCGATGTTGTGCTTGGGCTCATGAAGCTTCCCAATGCCGATATCTATGTGACGGGCAGCAATTCAAAAATGCTTTCTTCCGATATCCTCACCCAGTTCCGAGACAGAGGTGATGAGATTCGCGTCAACCCGCTCTCTTATGCAGAAGTCTATGAGCATTATCAGGGAGACAAGCGCGGAGCATGGCGTGATTATTACACTTATGGCGGTATGCCTCTGGTCTGGACGATGGAGTCGCATGAGGAGAAAAGCCGGTATTTGAGAGATCTCTTCAATCGCACTTATATCAAGGACGTTTTGGAGCGCCATCAGGTGAACAATGACGCGGAAATTCTTGAAATACTTCTGAATGTGCTGGCTTCCGGGATCGGTTCCCTGACCAATCCAAGCAGGTTGTCAAACACGTTTGCCAGTGAACGGCAGATCCGGATAGGACCGGATACGATTGACAAATACATCGGATTTTTCATGGAAGCGTTTCTGATTCAGAAAGCAGAACGATATGATGTGAAGGGGCGGAAGTATATCAAGACCCCTGTTAAGTACTATTACTCTGATCCGGGGCTGCGGAATGCAAGGCTTGGATTCCGGCAACTGGAAGAAACCCATCTGATGGAAAACGTTCTCTATAACGATTTGATCCGAAGAGGTTTCGATGTGGATGTTGGTGTGATCGAACAGAATATAAGGGACGATTCAGGCAAGAACATCCGCAAGCAGTTGGAAGTTGATTTTGTAGTGAACCGAGGCGATGAGCGCTGCTATATTCAGTCTGCATTGACCATTGACGATCCGGACAAGAAAGAGCAGGAGATCGCTTCCCTCATCAGAATACCGGACTCTTTCAAGAAGATTGTAGTTGTAAAAGACTATGTGAAACCTTGGCGGGATGAAAACGGCATTCAGTATGTTGGTGTCGAAGACTTCCTTTTGGATGAGGGCCTCGTTCTATAATTTCCGGGGGCGCACAGGGGTCGATTCTCTGAGCTTGCTTGTACCACAAAACGATGCAGGCTGTACCACGTTTTTGTGATACAGCCTGCGATAATTTTATGTTTTTTACACGGCAGGATGAGCTGCGCTGACCGGTTCAGCGGCCAATGAGAACCCGAGTTTGTTCCCTGGCTCAATTTTAATCACGTTTGTCGTTACTCCGCAACGGGCTGCAGGACCATGGCGGTGCGGGGCGGGAGGCAGAGACTGAGGGCAGGGCCGTCGTGCCCCTGCACATAGGCCGAGCAGGGCGCGTGGCTGATGTTGCCGAAGCCGCCGTAGGCCTCGTCGTCGGTGGTGAAGAGCACCTCGTGGTCACGCCCGACGCTCACGGGGATGACATAGTCCGCGTGGGTGGTCTGCGGGTCAAAATTGAAGACAAAGACCAGACCGCCGCGCTCAAAGGCCAGCATGTGGTCCCGCTGCTGCAGAAGCTTCAGCTCGGGCGTCCACTCGCGGAGCAGGCCGGAGTCCCGGACGGTGTGGACCATCTTTTTGTCGAACTCGTTGAGCTGGTCGTATTTGAGGAAGCCGTTCTCCACCAGACTCCACTGGCGGCGGCAGTAGTGATAGCTCCAGCCGTTGCCCTCGCGGGGAAAGTCGATCCACTCGGGGTGGCCGAACTCATTGCCCATGAAGTTCAGATAAGCGGTGCCTCCGGCGGACACCGTGAGCAGCCGCAGCATCTTGTGCAGCGCCATGGCCCGGTCGATGGTCGGGTTGTGGCAGATCTTGTCCATGTCGGTGTACATGTTGGCGCCGGCCAGGCGGAACATGACGGTCTGGTCCCCGACAAGGGCCTGATCGTGGCTCTCCACATAGGCGACGGTGGGCGCCATGCGCACGGTGAGCTCATGCCAGATATAGTCGAGGTTCCAGTTTTCGTCCTTCTGCTCCTTGATGAGCCGGATCCACATATCCGGCAGTCCCATGGCCAGACGGTAGTTAAAGCCGATGCCGCCGTCCGCGACAGGGACGCACATGCCCGGCATGCCGGACATGTCTTCCGCGATGGTGATGGCCTCGGGACGGACCTCACGGATCAGCTCGTTTGCCAGCTGCAGGTAGGTGATGGCCTCGGTGTCGGTGTTCATGGAGAAGTACAGCTTCAGATTGGTGAAGGCTTCGCCGAGACCGTGGTTGTGGTAGAGCATGCTGGTGACGCCGTCGAAGCGGAAACCGTCAAAATGGTATTCCGTGAGCCAGAACTTCAGGTTCGAGAGCAGGAAGTGCAGCACCTCAGGCTTGCCGTAGTCGAAGCACTTGGTACCCCAGGCGGGGTGCTCGCCCTCGGGCCCCGCGTGGAAGAACTGGTAATCTGTGCCGTCAAACTCGTTGATGCCCTCGACGGTGTTTTTGACCGCGTGGGAGTGGACCAGATCCAGCAGGACCGTGATGCCCAACTCGTGGGCGCGGTTCACCAGATATTTGAGCTCTTCCGGATAGCCGAAGCGGCTGGACGCGGCATAGAAACTGGACACCTGATACCCGAAGGAGCCGTAATAGGGGTGCTCCATGACCGCCATGAGCTGGACCGTGTTGTAGCCAAGCGCCTGCACCCGGGGCAGGACCGTATCGGCAAACTCGCGATAGGTCCCGGGGCGGTATTCCTCCGTCGCCATGCCGACGTGCGATTCGTAGATCAGAGGGGTGTCGGACGGACGGAAGGCCCCGTCCGTCCAGGGAAAGGCCTCGGTCGGGTCCCAGACCTCACAGAGCCAGTCGAAGCTGACCGTGTCCTGAACGACCCGTCTGGCGTAGACCGGGATGTGGTTGCTGAGGCGGTCGCCGTTGCGCACCACGGCTTTCACCCGGCTGCCGTCGTGCAGCGCATCCTCCGGGAGGCGCAGCTCCCAGCTGCCGTTCTCCAGACGCGTCAGCGGATGGGAGGTCTCGTTCCAGTTGTTGAAGTCCCCCATGAGATACACAGCGTCAGCGGCGGGAGCCCACTCGCGGTAGACCCAGCCCTCCCAGGTGTGGTGAAAGCCGTAATATTCATGGGCGTTGGCAAAGTCGTTCAGCGTTCCGCTGCCCGCAAGCGTACCGTGCATGCGGTTATAATTGGACATGCGGAGCTCAATGTCCTTTGCAAATGGAATCAGTGCCCGGTCCTGCTCGAAAATCCGGAGCATGGAGAGACCCCCTTTCGACGTTCTTGTTATCTCTTGCTGTGCTGCGGTGTTCAGACCGCACGGAGGAACGGATTAAAACTGAGTTTTCTTTTTCGGTTTCCACTCCAACTGGGAGAGGATGATGGCGAGGAACATCAGGCCTGCGCCGCTGAACTCGCGGACGCTCATCCTCTCGTGGAGAACCAGCCAGCCGGAGAGGGCGCTGAAGACGCTCTCCAGACTCATGACAAGGCTTGCGACGGTGGCGTTGACCCCGTCCTGACCGAAAATCTGCAGCGTGTAGGCAATGCCGCTGGAGACAATGCCCGCATAGAGGATGGCGGGCAGACCGAGGCGGAAGGATTCCATGGTCGGGTGCTCGGTCAGAAGCATGATGACGGTGCTGATCACCGCCCCGACCAGAAACTGCATTCTGGAGAGCCGCACCGCGTCGACCAGAGAGCTGAAGTGGGAGAGGATCAGGATCTCCACCGCGAAGAGAAAGGCGCAGACCAGCTCCCATGCGTCACCGTATTCCAGAGTAAAGCTATCCTTCATACAGAGCAGATAGAGCCCCACCAGCGCCAGAACAACGCAGAACCAGACCTGCGGGGAGGGGCGTTTGCGGAGGAAGATGCTGAGCAGCGGTACCAGCACGACATAGAGCGCCGTGATGAAGCCCGCCTTCGAGGCGGTGGTGTAGGCAATGCCGATCTGCTGCGTGGCGCTGGCGGCACAAAGCATGACGCCGCTGAGGCAGCCCGCCAGCAGAAGCAGTCTGCGATCCGCCGCGGAACGGGGACGGCGGTTGTCAATGCCGCGTTTTTCAAAGAAGCGGTCCATGATGTGGACCAGCGGAGTCAGAAAGGCCACCGCGACCCAGCTGCGCGCGGCGAGATAGGTAAACGGCGCCACATACTCGGCGCCCATACGCTGAGCCACAAAGGTGGTGCCCCAGAGGAGCGCCGCCATGAAGAGAAAGAAAATATGCAACTGATTGCCGGATTTGCTCATAGAATACCTGCAGTTTACCAATGGATTGAAAATGTGTGACGACAGATCACAAAAACTAATTATACCAGAAGAAAAGCCCAAAAACAACGAAAAATCGCGGACAGAACAGAACCTGTCCGCGGTTTTTCGGCATCGGCCTGAGCATGCACAGGCGACTCACGGCAGCTCCCGCGCGAGAGAGGAGTTGAGATAGCGGGGATCGCCGGTGACTTCACGGAGCACACGGATCTCCGGCGGGATGCGGAATTCCTCTTCTTCGCTTCCGAGCTCCACCTCGAGGATGGCCTGTTCGGTCCAGAAGGGATAGAGGTCGATTTCCAGAGTATGCCCCTCAAAAGGCACGCACCAGCGCGTCTTTTGAAGCGGTCGCCGGTTCGGGTCCGCTTCCGACAGGAGCGCGTCATACTCCTCGGATGTGAGCTCGTCCTCCGTCTCCTCCCGCGTGCGGTCGGTGAGGCTGCGCTTGACCGTCCGGATATAGACGGTTTTCCCGTCTTCGGTCCAGGAGCGGACACGCCGGGTCTTGCCGTTTTCAGACAGCAGGTAGGTCTGGACAATCTCGACTCTGCGGCTGCCGGGCCGGGACCGGAGCCAGTCCTGATCGGGAAATGCGATCAGGAACTTCCGCTCGATCTCCAGCGGAGCCCCGGAGGGCGATACAGGAACAGGTTTATTCATGGGCGTTTCCCTCCGCGGCTTCCGTGCCGGTTTCCTCCTTTGCTTCCGGGGGAAGAGAGGCTGCCGCCGGCTCGTGCGGGGCTTTCTGCGCAGGCGCGGTCCCTTCCGCTTTCCGGCTTCTGACTCGCTGTTCGACGGGCCGGATTTCCTTCCGGTACTTCCGGCTGATCAGGATGATGACGACGATAAACAGGATGACGAAGGGGATCAGGATGATCCCGACGGTGCGGAGGTCGTCCTCCTCCACTGCGATCGGCGCATTGGGGTTGGTCCCCATGTAGAAGAAGGAGCCGCCGTTCGGAACGCGGAAGACAATGTACCGCCCGTCTCTGGTATAGGAGGTGGGGACGGATTGGCCGTTTTCCTGCACGAGATAGAGCATACCGTCCGTGTCGGTCAGCATACGGACCGTGAGCTCGCCCTCGTATCCGGAGACCCAGATGACCTGCGCTGCGAGCGGTGCCTCGGAGAAGCCCTCTGTCGGCAGCGGCAGCAGCTCCAGCTTCTGCCCGTCGTAGAACCGGCCCTCGACCAGATAGGCGGGGGGATCGCCCTCTCCGGCGATGGTGCTGCGGGGAGAGTGGAACGAGCCCTCGACGCTGAGCGCGCTGTAGATGTGTTCCTGCTCCGGCAGGTCCCAGCTCCAGTACATGCCGTCCCGGTTCTCGATGACGGGGACATGGCGTAGCGTCCCGCCGAAGCGCACGGTCTCTTCGGAGAGAACCTTCCCTTCAAAGACGTACTGCACGGTGACCGTGCCGAACTGCGCCGGGACACCATCCAGACGCAGGAAGTCCTCCTCGCTCAGGGCGTCGGTCTCGCCGGAGATGCTGATGCCGTCGACGCCTCCGGGGGTGACGGAGACATAGTAGTTGCCGGTGACGGGGCCTTCTTCCACCCAGCCTGCGATGGCGCCGGCGTACTCGTTCTGCTGTTCAAAGTGGACCCAGGCTTTGCAGTTGCAGATTTTGGAGGCATAGCCTGCGACACCGCCCACATACTTGCCGCCGTGCAGCAGACTGCGGGACCAGCTGTACCAGACCGAGCCGGTGGTGTAGCCCACGAGGCCGCCCACATAGTCGCTGCTTCCGCCGCTCACCGAGCCTGTGACCGTTGAGCCCACAATAACGCCGAGGTCCATGGCGCCGGCAATACCGCCGACGGTGCCGCCCTTGGCGCTTACCTCGCCGCTGCAGACGCAGTCCCGCACCGCGGCAAAGAGGCTGTGACGGGAGTTGGAGGTCAGGTAATCCGAGATGTTCAGCCGGTCCTCCATGTCAAACTCCACCTCGAAGCCGGCAGTGCCGAGGATGCCTCCGGCGTTGTTCTCGGCGATGACGGTCCCGAGGTTGGTGCAGGAGGCGACGGCGCCGGTGTTCCGGGAATAGGCCTCGGACTCGGACAGATCGTCCGTCTCCGGGGTGATGACGGTCAGGTCGGATATCGTGGAAAAGAGGACGTTGAAGATGTTGGTGATCTGGTCGGAGACCCTGCGGATATCCGCGGCGAGAGAGCCAGTGGCATCCCGCGCGAGATCGATGAACAGGGTGGACTCGCCGTACATGTTGCTGAGCGCGTAGGACAGGGCGTTGGTGTCCACGTTCCCGAGATTCGGCGCCGAGAAGCTGATCTCCCCGGTGGTCGGATCGACATAGATGCTGTCCCGGAGGCTCTGGATAATGCGCTCGTCGTTGTCGGCGGCGTATTGGGCAATATCAAAGAGGGCGTTGGTCATGTCTGCGGTATAGCCCCGCAGACGGTCGACGGAGGAATAGATCGAATCCCCGTAGCTGTCGAAATTATAGGAGAGGTTGTTGAGCTGGCCGTTCAGGATGGAGATCTGCCAGGAGAGCGCGTCCAGCTTGCCGGAGCTGAGATCCCAGTCGGAGAAGGGGATCAGCTGCCCCACGATGCCGCCCGTGTCGCGCCGGCCGTTGATCTCCGCTGCGTTGCGGCATCCGCTTACATAGCCGCTGCTCTTTCCGGCGATGCCGCCCACGTTGTAGCCCGTGCTGCGGTAGCCGACCGCGCCGTTGTTGCGGCACTGGTCGATGATGCCGGTGTTGTCGCCGGCGATGCCGCCGATGTTGGAGAGGTTGAGGAAGTCGTCCTCCGAGACCTGCGAGATGTCAAAATGCGCGTTCAGCAGGCTGTCGACGGACTGCTCCCGCGGCGTGATGGCCACGGTGTTGACCGCGCCGAGGTTGCTGCATTCGAGAAGAATACCGTCGTTCAGCCCGGCGATCCCGCCGACCTGGTGCTCGGCCGTGACGTCCCCGGTGAAGCCGCTCCTTGCGACCGTACCGGTGACGGTGTTGTGGCCCACAACGCCGCCTACGTCCTCCATGCCGGAGACGGTGCCTTCAAAGCTGCAGTCGGTGACGGTGCCGCTGTTCACACCCGCAATGCCGCCCACATAGCAGCCGGTCCCGCCCGGCGTGACCGTTCCGGAGACGCGCAGGCTGCTGACGGTCGCGCCCTCCGCGATCACGCGGAAGAGGCCCTGCCGGGAGCCGTCTCTGGTATAGCGGAGGCCGGTGATGCGGTGGTTCCGTCCGTCGAAGCTGCCGCCGAACCACGGGATCGGGGAGAAGTCCGTCCCTGTCAGGTCGATGTCCGCCCCGAGGGCAAAGCTGCGGCCGGCGGAATAGGTATCCGAGGCGCAGTTTTGGGCGAAGCGGACCAGCTCCTCCGCGGTCCGGATCACCGTAGTCGCGTCCTCGGACGCATCCTCGGCAAAGACGAAGCAGGAGAGCTGCAGAAGCAGCAGGAGACAGAGCAACAGGGACAAAAGCTTTTTCATACAGATTCCTCCTCGTCCGCAGGCCGGACCCGGATGGTGGTTCTTTCAACCGCCTTATCCAGAAGAACCAGCAGCTGCGGCAGAACGGTCATGACCAGTACGACGGAGATCAGCGCGCCGCGACCGACGCCCAGACCGATGTGCCCGACGTAGACGTCGCTGACGCGGAAGGCGATCAGGAGTCCGGCGATGGTCATGATGGAGCCCGAAGTGAGAACCGTGGGGAAGCTGTGTTTGACGGCCTCGGCCATGGCCCGCTTCTTCGGGAGCGTTTGCTTCAGCGCGAGATAGCGGTTCATCAGGACGATGGCATAGTCGATCGTCGCGCCCATCTCGATGGCCGAGACGATCATGTTGGTGACAAAGGACGGATGTGACCCGTGCAGGGCGGGGAAGGAGAAGTTGATCCAGATGCTGCCCTGGATGACGAAGACCAGGATCGCCGAGCCCACGAAGGTCCGGAAGGTGAACAGCAGGATCGTATAGACAAAGAGAATGGTCAGCAGGCTGATGAGGGTCGAGTCTCCGGTATAGGAGGCGGAGAGATCCCTTGCGCTGGTGATATCGCCCACCACGAGGACCTGATCCTTGCCGTACCAGCGCTCGGCGATCTCCCGCAGCTCTTCCACCAGGGCGATGCTTGCCTCGCCCTCCACCGGAAGGGAGGAGGTGAAGACCAGCCGGTTGTACTTCTCGCCGCGCAGCTGTTTGATGCCCCGGTCCAGGGTCTCCCGCAGATCCAGCACCTCCTGAGCCTGGTCGCCGTTGAGCTCCACCACACCGCGGTCCATCACGTCAAAGAGATAGAGCAGCATGTCCACCAGAGGGACCTCATAGTGCTCTGTGACGCCGAAGATGGCCTGGTACTGCTCGTTCCGGACGCCGTAGGCCTGATAGAGCAGGGCGGATTCCTCAAAGGGGATGTCCAGCAGCTCAGCGAACATGCGCGGCGTATACGAGTCGGTGAGCACGTGATCGTCGTCGATCTCGATGTTGGCAAGGCCGGTGGCGTCCTTGATGCCGTCCAGCGCCGCGGCCTCCTTCAGGATCGCCTTCTCGGCGGCAAAATCCTCCGATGGGACCAGCAGCGCCACATAGGTGGACGGGGCGAAGCTGTCGTTGATTTTGTGCATGGCGGCGCGGCTCTCCGATTAGACTATCTCTGAAACCGTGCTGTCGCTGAAAGCGTATTCGACCTTGCCGGAAAAGAAGATGGCCGCGGGGATCATCATTAGGAATATCCAGACAAAGCAGTAGCCGGACTTCATCAGGAAGCGTCCCCAGCCGATGATATCCGGGATCAGGCTCTTGTGTGCGGTACGGCGGATCGCCTTGGGGAAGAACAGTATTAGCCCCGGCATCAGCAGGAAGACTGTGAGCAGGCTGCAGACGATTGCCTTGGCGAGGACAATGCCCAGGTCGTAGCCCAGCCGTAACTGCATCAGCATCAGCGCCACCAGCCCTGAGATGGTTGTGAGGCTTGATGCTGAAATCTCGATTATGGATTTGGCGAGCGCTTCGGTGAGCGCCTCTCGGGCTCTGGGGCGGACTGCCGCCTCGTCCTGATAGCGGTGGGCAAAGATGATGGCGTAGTCGATGGCCAGAGCCAGCTGCAGGATGACGGCGATGGAGTTGGTGATGGACGAGATCTCCCCCAGCCAGAAGTTGGTGCCCATGTTGAACAGCGCCGCGAACACAAAGACGATGAAGAAGATCACAACTTCAAAGTAGCTGCGGGAGGTGAAGAGCAGGATCGCAATGATGACAATCACGGCAATGAGGACCACGCTGACCATCTCGCCGGCGAGCTGGGCAAAATAGTTCTCTCCGATCTCGGTGTTGTAGTAGGCGTCATAGGGCGCGAGCAGGCTGCGGATCTCCTGCATGGCGGCGAGAACCCGCGGATCGTCCGCCTCGCCGGAGAGGGAACCTGCCTCACTGCCGGTGAAGGAGACGGAGTAGAGCGCGGCCGAGTTGTGGTAATGGGAGGGACTGTCGTCAAAGCCGACTGAAGCCACCGCGTCGATCTCCGCGAGCGCGTCCGAAAGACGCTCGGCGGTCTCATAAGTGATGTTCGAGACCATGATCTCGGCCGAGGCGTAGGTGGTGAACTCCTCCTCCATGATGGTGAGGCCGCGGCGGGTCTCGGTGTCTGCGGGCAGGAAGGCGGTGAGGTCCGAGCTCACACGGACTCTTCCGACCGAAAGGGCGCAGTAAACCCCCGCCGCGAGAAACAGGATCAGGATCACAAAGCGTGATCGGATGATCCCGGCGGCGATGCTGTGCATCAGATCGGGTTTGGCTCTCTCGTTCATGGGTCCTCCGCAGTCGGGTGCAAGTTGTACGGAAAAAGAATAAATTATTATAGCATAAGCAAAAAGGCGAGGCAATAAAAATCAGTTTGCCCGGGGAGATGCGCCTTCGGCAGCAGAAAGAATTCCGCTTGTGCGGAAGAGGGCAGCGTGTTACAATAGGGCGACTTCAGGGAAAGGAACGCGCAGACATGGAACCGGAAGGATCTCTCATCCCCGCAAAATACAAGGTCTTGAGCGGCAGCGCGCTCAAGTGCATCGCGCTCATCACCATGATCATCGACCACATCGGCGTCGTGCTGCTGAAGGACAGCCGCATCGTCCTGTTCGGCACCGGGAGCGGGGCCTTCACGCTCTATACCCTGATGCGGAAGATCGGGCGCCTGGCTTTCCCGCTTTACTGCTTCCTGCTGGTGGAGGGCTTCCTCCACACGCATGACCGGAAGAAGTACGGCCTGAACCTGCTGCTCTTCGCTCTGATCTCGGAGCTCCCCTGGAACCTGGAGCACACGGGGACCCTGCGCTATGCGGCGCAGAACGTGTTCTTTACGCTGTTTCTCGGCTATGTGGGTCTCTGCTGCATTGAGTACTTCCGTCAGCGGCCGAGGGAGCAGCTGGCATCACTGCTGCTGTTGTTCCTCATCGCACTGAACCTGAAAGCGGATTACGGCGTGACGGGCTTTGGCTTTATCCTGATGCTCTATGCCCTGCGGCAGCAGAAGATCCTGCAGGCGCTGGTGGGCTGCTGCTTCCTCTCCAGCACCTGGGTGGGAGGCCTGGCTTTTATCCCCATCAATCTCTATAACGGCGAACGCGGCTTTATCCGCGGAAAGGTCCTGAAATACGCTTTTTATGCCGCCTATCCGCTGCACATCCTGATTCTCTACTGGATTAAGAAAAAAACCATCGGGTACTGACCCGATGGACACCGCGGGAGAACGCTATGATATTATCGAAAGAACAGCAGACCGAGCTTGCCGAGTGCCTCCTGGATATGGGCGCGCTGCTTCTGGACTGCGGGGCCGAGATCAGCCGTGTGGAGGACACCATCGGCCGCATCGGGAGAGCCTATGGCGCAAGCCATGTGGACGCCTTTGTCATCACGTCCCTGATTATCCTCTCCATGGAGTTTGACGAGGAGGACAGCATCACCGAGACCAGGCGGGTCTTCTCCAGCGCGGGGACGGATTTTTACCGGCTGGAGAAGCTGAATGATCTGAGCCGCCGATGCTGTGCCGCCCCTTTGCCGCTGGACGAGCTGCGCAGAAGGGTCCGTCATGTCGCGGAAGGGAAGAAACCGGACAGCGTGATCTTCCTGGGCGGCGTCCTGGCGGCGGGAGGCTTTGCCGTGTTCTTCGGCGGGGGCATTGCGGACGGCGTCGCCGCGGCGGTCTTTGCCGTTGTGATCTGTCTGCTGCAGAAGCGCTTCGGGAAGACGCGGATCAGCACCGCGGGGTCCAACCTGATCATTGCGCTTCTGGCGGGGCTCGGCGTCGGGCTCCTGTGCGAGCTGCTGCCGGTGCTGCATATGGACAAGATCCTGATCGGCGACATCATGCTGCTGATCCCCGGGATCGCCATGACCAACGCGATCCGGAACATGCTGGGCGGCAACACCATCTCCGGTGCGGTCCGCCTGATCGAGAGCCTTGTCTGGGCGGCAGCGCTGGCGGGCGGCTTCATGACGGCGATGCTGATCGTCGATCTGATCGTGGTCTGAGGGGGAGAGAAGAGATGAAACTGATCGTTATCCAGCTGATCACTGCGGGCATCGGCTCCCTCGGCTTTGCCCTGATGTTCGGCCTGCGGGCCAGGCACCTGTTCTTTGCCGCACTGGGCGGCATGATCGCCTGGGGGATCTATCTCGGCGTCAACGCGCTGCTCCCAGGGGCCTTTCTGCCCAACCTGTGCGCCGCAGCTTTCGCCGTCACCTATGCCGAGCTGATGGCGCATGTGCAGAAATGCCCCGCGACCCTCTATGTGGTGCCGGGAGTGGTGTCGTTGGTACCGGGGAGCTCGCTCTACTACGCAATGGATTGCGCGGTAAACGGCGATCTGGTCGGCGCGGGGGCATACGGACATCAGACCCTGATCGTCGCCCTCGCCATTGCCGCCGGCATCAGCCTCGTCACCGTCTGCCGCGAGCTCCGCACACCGAAGTAAGGATGGGATTACATGGTTTTTAGGGAAATCGAAAATAAACGGGACTATCTTCCATTGCTTTTACTGGCTGACGAACAGAAAAACATGATTGACCTTTATCTTGACAGAGGAACTATGTTTGTTCTCGATGAAGACGGAATCATAAAGGGAGAATGCGTCGTTACGGATGAGGGAGACGGCGTGCTGGAAATACAAAATCTTGCAGTGGCGCAGGAATACCAGGGCAAAGGATACGGGAGACAGTTGATTGAGTATGTTGTCAATCATTACAAGAACCGATACAAAGTCCTTCAAGTCGGTACAGGAGACAGTCCCTTAACCGTTCCGTTCTATGAACATTGCGGATTTGTCCAGCATCATATTATTCAAAACTACATTATTGATCATTACGATCAACCGATTTTTGAAGGAGGAAAGCAATTGATCGATAAGGTATATTTGAGGATGAAGCTGTAAATCCCAGTTTCACGAGATGAAAAATACTCCCGGTCACCGGCTACAATCCGATGATCGGGAGCATTGTATTTACCAGACCAACAGATGGCGTGTATAAAAAGCCTCGAAATCTGTGGCACGTTTTGTGGCACAAAAACAAAAAGCCCCTGAAATACTACCTGTTTCAGGGACTTTGATGGGGAGTGGCGGGTTCCAAGCGTCAGGAGAAGCTCTTGGGAAGAAAAGAATAAAAGAAAAGGGGCGCGTCCTTATCTGGAAGCGCCCCTTTTCTTCGGGATTGGTGCTATAATCTCAAAGTGATCCACATATAGAATGGTTCGTGAGATATTTTGCTGCGCCTTGGTGGAGAGTGGCGGACTCGAACCGTCGACCTTCCGCGTGTGAGGCGGACGCTCTAACCAGCTGAGCTAACCCTCCGTAGCTTGTATACTATAGCATATCCGCCGCGATATTGCAAGAGTCTTTTTTAAAAATTGGGGAAATTTTTAGCGACAAATCCCATTTTCCTGTTGACATTTTGCGCTTCATCTGCTAAAATAAGCCACGTTGTGAAACAGAATATGGCGGCATAGCTCAGTTGGCTAGAGCATGCGGTTCATACCCGCAGTGTCCCCGGTTCGAATCCAGGTGCCGCTACCAAACAAGGGATGTGAAAACGATTTTCACATCCCTTGTTCTTTTCGTTTATTGTTTATCAAAAAACACGCTCAAGGCAAAGGCCCTGAGCGTGTTTTTCTTTAAATGGTTTCGCTTTCGGCTTATTCGTAGAGAGCCTTCAGCTTCATCAGATGCTCGTAACGCTCCTTGGCGTTGGCCTCGTTCGCCTCGAAGAGGACGCTGGCGCGCTCCGGGAACTCGCGGGTCAGACGGCTGTAGCGGGCCTCGTTCATCAGGAACTCCTGATAGCCGCCGGCCGGCTCCTTGCTGTCGAGCGTGAAGGGCTTCTCCGCGTCGGGATTGAAGCGGAAGAGGTTCCAGTA